>JAZUBM010000064.1:0-12818 GCA_045638485.1 Lentihominibacter sp.
CCGGACTGGCGATCTTATTTCTGGGCGCTATCGGATCGTTCATGTGCTATATACTGTTCAATTTCGTAGTGGCAAAACTACCGGCAGCACAAGTGTCGTCAATACAGGTCAACATCACATCATTGACGGGCGTAGTGACCGCCATACTGTTTCAGGGAGATGCTTATGGCTGGTACACCGTAGTTGGAATGATAATGATAATCGCAGGTGTTATTGCATGTAATATGGAGGATAAAAATGTACTTTGATGATTTTAAAACGGGCGATACTTTTGAACTGAAGAGTGTAAAGATCGACAGACAGAAGATGATCGACTTTGCGATAGACTATGACCCGCAGAAGATCCACATGGATGAAGAACACGGCAAGGCTTCAAGATACGGAGACATCATTGCGCCGGGAATCATGAGCTTCATGAGCGTATGGGCAGAATTCGTTAAAAGCGATATAATATTTGATCAGTTCATCGCGGCACAAAGCTTTCGTGTAAACTGGTTCGCGCCAGTATTTTCAGGTGAAGAGCTGACAGGAAAAGTGACTATCAAGAACGTTATCCCGCGTAATCCGTACAACGGTATCGTTGAAGTGGGAATCGCCATCTATGATGAAGAAGGCAAGATGGTTATGGATACGCTTACAGAAGCGATTTTGCATAGAAGAAGAGAAAAGTAGAAATCATTGAAAAACCAATGTTTTTTGAATAAAAAGTTTGACTTTTAGGTCGCCAAGATGTAAAATAGTTCCGTGTCACGTGCGTGGCACGGTTTTTTGGTGCGAGCAGGATGGGAATCCGTCCGGAGCGAGCACAGCTAAAGTTTTAGTTTCGCCGAAACATTTTCGCCGAACAGGCACCTAGTGCACTTTGGACGAAAACCAGTAGGCAGGGCCGAAAAAGATCCAAAGGGATCCCAGTAGGTAGAAAGGAAAAAGAAGATGAAATCATTTATTGCAAAGCCTGCAGAAGTTGAACGTAAGTGGTACGTTATCGACGCTGAAGGCAAGAACCTGGGAAGAATGTCATCACAGATCGCAGCTATTCTCAGAGGAAAGAACAAGCCAACTTACACACCACACGTTGACTGCGGAGATTACGTAATCGTTATCAACGCTGAAAAGGTTGAAGTAACTGGTAAGAAGAGAAAAGAAAAGATCTACAAGAGACACACTGGTTATCCAGGTGGTCTGAGAGAAATGACTTTCGAACAGATGATGGATAAGCATCCTACAGAAGCTGTTAGACACGCTGTAAAGGGCATGATGCCAAACGGCAAGCTGGGCAGACAGATGTACAAGAAGTTAAAGGTTTACGCTGGTCCTGAGCATGAACATGCAGCTCAGAAGCCGGAAGTACTGGATATTTAAGAAGGGAGGAACTAGACAATGGCAAAGACACAGTATTATGGAACTGGAAGAAGAAAGTCTTCCGTAGCTAGAGTTAGATTAGTCCCTGGCACAGGAAATATCACAGTAAACAAGAAGTCACTCGACGATTACCTGGCAATGGAAATCGTAAAGAGAGAAGTAAAGAGACCTTTTGAAATCGCTGGATGCGAAGGTAAGTTTGACGTTATCGCTACTGTACACGGTGGTGGATACACAGGTCAGGCTGGAGCACTGAGACACGGTATCTCAAGAGCTCTGTGTGAAGCTGATAAGGAAGCATACAGACCAGCTCTGAAGGCTGCTGGATTCTTAACTAGAGACAGCAGAATGAAGGAAAGAAAGAAGTACGGTCTCAAGAAGGCAAGAAGAGCAAGCCAGTTCTCAAAGCGTTAATCATCCGATTATCGGTTTTGGAGCAAAATGCTCACATCACATTCGTGTGGAAAACCCCAGACAAATTCCAACCCTTGGAATCGTCTGGGGTTCTTTTTATGCACATTTATATTTTGGGCTTGTTTGAGAGTTACGTTGAAATCGAACTATTTATACTGTAGAATAATGATGTGAATTACAATTATGTAGGAGGCCAATATGAAAAAGATTATATGTATATTACTCGTACTCATGTTTGCGCTTACCATTACAGGCTGTGGAGTTGAAATCGCCGATGAAAATGGACCGGACGACACTTCTCTGGCAACAATTACAGAAGAAAACATCATTAATTTAGACCTTGGTGCGGCTGGCTACAGCATGTCTCCGGGATCAGATGATGAGAATTATATGACAACTCTTACAAAGTTCAAAGGCAAGGAGTTTTCCGGAGTTGCTGACCTGTATACAACAAACTATATAGGCAAGTCAGATGTGACAATAGACCTGACGACAATCCAAGTTGATAGCGGCAACTTCTTGGTTTGCGTAGTGCTGGATGATGAGATCGTATATGAATTTAACAATGAAGACATGATGCAGACATGCGAACTTAAAGATATCAAAGGAACTCTGTCTGTTAGGATTGCCGGAGAAACTGCAGAATTTAAAACATACTTACAGGTATGGTAAAGCAATAGATCTTTAGGAGGATATAATATGTTAGAAGTTGGAATGAAAGCACCTGACTTTAACTTGCAAGATAAGGATGGCAATCAGATTGCGTTGTCGGACTTTGCAGGAAAGAAAGTCGTATTATATTTTTATCCCAGAGACAACACTCCGGGATGCACAAGACAAGCCTGCGCCTTTGCACAGAATTATGATGGTTTCAAAGAAAGAGGCGTAGAAGTTATCGGAATTAGCAAGGATTCAGTGGCATCTCATGCAAAGTTCGCAGACAAGCACGAGTTGCCGTTTATCTTGCTGTCAGACCCTGAACTTGTGGCTATCCAGGGGTATGATGTTTGGAAAGAAAAGAAACTTTATGGAAAGGTTAGCATGGGTGTAGTCCGCACTACTTACGTAATAGACGAAAACGGCGTTATCGAAAAAGTAATACCTAAAGTAAAGCCGGATACTAATGCTACGGAAATTCTGGCTTATCTTGATGGCGAAGCATAAGATCGTTCATTGGAACAGGAGAGAATATGCGTATAATTATTTCCCCTGCTAAAAAAATGAATATCAATACGGACGATTTGGGATATCGCGACTTGCCGGAGTTCCTGCAACATACCGAGTTGATCTTCACTAAACTCAAGGAAATGAGTTATGAGGATTTGAAAAAACTGTGGAAGTGCAGCGACAAAATTGCTGAGCAGAACTACGAACGATTACAGCACATGGAGTTGCGAAGAACTTTGACACCGGCGGTGTTGGCATATGAAGGTATACAGTATCAGTACATGGCACCGGCAGTGTTTTCAGGAGAAGAGTATGAGTACATCCAAGAGCATTTGAGAATATTGTCCGGATTTTATGGTATTCTTAAACCGTTCGATGGAGTGGTACCGTATCGCCTTGAGATGCAGGCGAAACTGGCTATGCCGGAAGCAGAAGATGCAAAGGCTGCGCCCGGCGACAAGACAAAGGATCTCTACGAATTCTGGGGATCATCCCTTGCAGAAAAACTGGCGGAAGAAACTGACTGCATACTTAATCTGGCGTCAAAAGAATACAGCATAAGCATATCAAAGCATCTGCCAAAAGACGTTCGTTTCATAACTTGCGTATTTGGCGAAGAGATTAATGGTAAAGTCGTAGAAAAAGGAACCCTTTGCAAGATGGCAAGGGGTGAAATGGTTCGCCGAATGGCAGAACAGCGTATAGAAGATCTTGAAGATATCAAGAAACTTCAAGTGCTTGAATATGAATTTGCGTTGAAATATTCGGACGAGGAAACCTTCGTATTTATTACCGAGTCCAAATAAGGATATTGAATTTTAGGACCTCCAATAGTACAATTGTACTAACAAAAAAGAGAGGAAAGTATAAATGGAAATCTACATACAAGGATTAACAATGGGGCTGGCGTATGTAGCGCCTATCGGCCTTCAGAATTTATTCGTTATTAATACTGCCCTTACACAACCTAAGCGCAGATGCTATCTGACCGCGCTTATTGTAATTTTCTTTGACGTTACATTGGGGTTGGCGTGCTTCTTCGGTATAGGAGCTATCATGCAGGCCTCAAAAGTTTTGGAAATGATCATACTGCTGGTGGGTAGTTTAATTGTTATTTGGATAGGTTTCGGACTAGTACGGGCGAAAGATGAAATGGACAATTCAACAAAGGTTGACATTCCGATTCTTAAGGTTATTTCTACTGCATGTGTAGTTACGTGGTTTAACCCACAGGCATTGATAGACGGATCTATGATGCTTGGCGCATTTAAGGCAACACTGCCTCCGGGAACAGATGCATTCTTTGTATTCGGATTCTCATCAGCATCAGTTCTGTGGTTCTTGTCTGTTGTAACGATCATTTCATTGTTCAGTGCTAAATTTACCGACAAGACACTGAGAGTAATCAATGTAATTTGCGGATCGGTAATAATCTTCTACGGACTGAAACTTCTGTGGACCTTTATTCAAATGGTGATTTAATAATAAAAGCAATTTAGGAGGCAACAAATGAGTAGAGTAAAGAATGAAGCAAAAATCAAAAATCCGTTAATTGTAGCAATTAGAGAACAGCTGGAGCATAGAGCATTATGGATGTACCTACTCTGTGATGAAGCCAAGAAAAAAGGTTTGGATTCATCGGAATATGCCCCTGAAGCTATTAAAAGATGTGGGCTTTATCAAGGGGCCAACTTAAGAGAAAAGGGCGGAAAGGGAGACTCTTTGAAAGGTCTTAAGAAAGCTCTTTTCGGAAAGGCTGCTCAGTGGGTTTTCGAAATGAAAATCTTAAAATGTACTGATGATAATCTTGATATAGACTTCCACTATTGCCCACTGGTAAAGGCCTGGCAGAAGCAGGGTTGTACAGATGAAGAAATCGAAATTTTGTGCGACCAGGCAATGTGCGGTGACAGAGGTATCGCAGAAAGTTTCGGATGCAAGCTGGAACTTCCAAAAACAATCGCCAAGGGTGATGACGTTTGCCAGATTAGATTCGTAAGAAAATAGTATCGATTTAGGATCGTGAATCAAAAGAAAACAAAAGCAACATGCTTCAACATGTTGCTTTTTTAATTGCTATGATTTGTCGGAACGCATTTCCGGAATTTGTGAAATAATAAATGCTGCAAACATTATGATACATCCTGCAAGCTCACGACCTGTCATGGTTTCGTGAAGGAATATCGTGCCGCACAGAACAGCGAATACAGACTCTAGGCTCATGATAATGGCCGCTACAGCAGCAGATGTATATCTTTGACCTACAACCTGAAGAGTGAAAGCAATGCTTACTTCCAGGAAGGCTACATACAGAATAGGTCCCGCACAGGCGATGATATCGCTCATGTTTATAGTCTCTGTCAATAATGCCGCAGGAATTGACAATAAGCCGGCAATAAAGAATTGTGCAAATGAGAGTTTCAACACATCAACTCTTTCAGAATAATGGTCAATGAGCAAGATTTGGAAAGAGTATGCTACAGCACAGCCCATAACATAGGCATCTCCTTTAGCGATGGTAAAGCCTTCTGTTATACAAAGGAGCCATACACCAACCATGGCGATTGCTATGCCAAGCCAAGTGGTGCGAGCTATTTTCTGTCTTAAGAAAAGCATGAAAATAGGAACGATTACGATATCTAAGCTGGTGATAAAACCAGCCTTGCCGGCAGTAGTATATACTATGCCGATTTGTTGAAGGGAGCCTGCTACGAAGTTAGCTACTCCGCAGAGTAAACTTCCGATAATGAGGGTTTTATCTCCCCAAGGGGTTATGTCTACTCTTTCGCCAAGAGGCTTGCGAGCATTGAGCTTTGCATAGATAAAAATAACAGGAAGCAAAGCCAGTGAGCCCAATATGAAACGAAATATACCGAAAGTGAAAGGTCCTATATGATCCATACCCATCTTTTGGAAGATGAATGCTGACCCCCATATGATTGCTGCCAGAAGCAGTGCTATTTGCCCTTTAAACTTACTCATAAAATTCTCCTAAAACAGAAATTACGGGAAATATTATATCACAAATGACGACTATAGTGTATAATGATTGAAGGACTATTGGGCAGAGAAAAATAGGAGTTATTTATGAAAGTAGAAAGTACAGCTTGGAGACGCGGATTTATAATTAACTGTGCATATTTTGTAATTATTGCAGCACTTGTATATGTTGTGGTGAAGTACGCATTCCCATTATTATCACCATTTATTTTTGGACTTATTGTTGCAATATTTTTACAGGTGCCGACAAGATTTTTAAGTCGTAAGACTCGTATGAAGAAGAAGCTTTGTGCGCTTATTTGTGCATTGCTATTTTTCGTAGCCCTTGCAGCCTTCATCTCTTGGGGAGGAATTGAGCTGGTTACAGGAGCCCATAAACTGGTTATTAACATGCCACAGTTCTATACTAATACTGTAGAGCCGATGCTGTTGGATGTGTTTAATAAGCTGGAAACTTTGAAAGTATGGAATGAGCTTAACTTGATGGATCTGTTTAGAAATCTGGAAACTCAGATTATGGATGCATTAGCAGGTTTGGCAGCCAGTGTATCCAGTGCAGCTATCGGTATGGTTACAGGATTTGCAGCATCATTACCTATGCTCTTTATCAAGACAGTTCTATTTATCGTAAGTACTGTTTTCATCACAATTGACTATGATAAAATCATGGGATATGTGGTATACCAGATGAACGACAGAGTAAGAGAAATCTTCGAAGAAACAAAGGCGTACATGATAAACGTTCTATTTGTTGTAATCAGATCATACGTGATGATCATGTCCATAACCTTCGTTGAACTGTCGATAGGTCTTAGTATCATTGGAATAGATTATGCTATCTTAATCGCTCTTTGCATCGCAATCTTTGATATTTTGCCGGTGCTGGGAACAGGTGGCGTCATGATTCCTTGGACAGTGATAAGTATCGTGCTGGGTAATTTCTGGCTGGCACTGAAGCTGTTCGTACTGTATGTAATTATAACTATCGTAAGAAATATCATCGAGCCTAAGATTGTAGGTGGACAGCTGGGACTGCACCCTATCATTACTCTGTCCAGTATGTTTGCCGGACTGCAGGTGCTGGGAGGCCTTGGTCTGTTCGGATTCCCTATCGGACTGTCTCTGATGGTACACCTGAATAAGAAGGGCGTAATCGATATACTGAAAAAGTAAAAGAAACGTATGACAAACAATAAACCAATAAAAGAATTTGTAAATATAATGCTTGCGGGAGTATCGCAGGTAACGTTCAATACTAGGCCGCTATGCGGCCTTTTGTTGCTTGTGGCATTGGCCGTGGCTTCCCCATATTTGTTAGTATCATGTCTGTGGTCTCTTGTTGTAGCGACAATAACTGTTTATTTAATGAAGTTGCCGTTAGATATAGCAAGGCAAGGACTTTATACTATTAACTCTGCATTGGCAGGAGTTGCAGTACCATTGTCAGCGTACAAATACCCGGCTTTTGAGGAGAATATGCTTGGAGTATTGATACTGACAGGTATCGTTTCGATACTCAGCGTAATTATCACAGCTGCTTTTAAGAAAAAGCTCGACCCGATGGGAATATCGCCTTTGGCAATTCCCTACTCAATCGCACTGGCGATTATGTCTATAGTATGTACATATACAGGATGCCTTGACACAGACCCTCTGTTTGGGCCAACAGAGTTTAAGCTGCATATTCTTGAAAATATTACATATACAGCATCAGATTTGCTTACAGCTTTTCTTCATGGCGCGGCGCAGATTTTTTGGATCGAGGATGTGCAGACAGCAGCAATAGCGGGAGGAATTGTCCTAGTTGCCATATTGACTGCATCAAGAAAGGACTTTCTCGTTACGGTATATTCCATACTTGTATCTACGGCTGTGGCTGTAATCTTCGGAATAGATCAAGGCGGAGTAATGCTGGGGCTTTATGGATTTGGAGGCGCGCTCATAAGTTTGGCTTTATTCTGCATGGTGTATGAGAAAAACAAGAAAAACCTTTTAAAAGTAACAGGATTGCTGGCAGTAAACGTATTTCTTACAGCAGTTCTTAGAGCAGCCTGCACGGCTATTGGTATATCAGTAGCTGCCTTTGCATGGGCAGGCTTAACTATTACTGTAATGCTTTTTGAAAATAGAAAAAAGAAAAATGACCGAAAGTAACAAGCGAGAGAAAATCTTAACTAAAAACTTCATATTTGCATTCGCGTCGTTGTTCTGCAATGCTATGGTAATGTACATGCTGATGGGTACGGTAACTGAATATGCCGAAGGCATGGGCACAGGAGTAATGCTTGCAGGACTGATTTCAGGAATATACGTGTTCGGAGGGCTATGTTCAAGACTATGTGCCGGAGCAGGAATGCAGAAGCTGGGCTGGAAAAGGCTCGCGCTTATGTCGACAGCATTTCACTTCGTTGCATGCTGCTGTTACTTCCTGGTAGACGGGGTATTCATGTTGATACTCATAAGGTTCATTCACGGTCTTGGGTTTGGAGCTGCAGCCAATACCACCATGACTATAGGAATGTCGATTCTCCCCAAGTCCCGTTACAGCGAAGCTGCCGGATATTTCATGCTGGCAACTACATTGGCTGTTGCTGTTGGACCATTCGCAGGAGGTATCGTTTATGATAATTTGGGAGCAAGCGGATGTTTCGCAATGGCATCCTTATTATCTTTGTTGATGTTTGTGTTCTTACTTCCTGTGAATATCAAGGGAATAGATCCCGGTCCTCGCGCAGGAACAGATTCCAGAGCTTATGCAAAGGGTGCAGAGTCGCAAGCACCTGCGCTTTCCGAACCGCCAAAGGGACTCAACAAGCTGTTGGAAGTTAAAGCCTTTCCGGTTTCTTTATGTATCTTCATGGCGGGAGTCGGATATGCTGCTGTAATGTCGTTCTACAGGTTATATGCTACAGAAGTTGACTTAACAAAAGAATTTGCATATTTCTTTATCCTTTATGGCATGTTCCTACTGATTTCCAGATTATTTGCAGGAAAGCTTCAGGATAAATACGGAGATAACATAGTATGTATTCCGGGTATATTTGCCCAAACAATCGGACTGATTTTATTGGCATGGCACCCATGCATGGCGACCATCGTGATATGTGCTCTCGGTTGTGCACTGGGATTTGGAACTCTTAACTCGGCTTGTAATGCAATCGTATGCAGGAAGGCAGCCGCTGACAGAAGACCTTTTGCCGTTACTACATTCTGGATATGTTGTGACGGAGGCGTAGGTATAGGACCGACATTCTTGGGTGCGGCGGTAGCTGCAGCGGGATATTCGGGAATGTATTATATCGCTGCATTGGTTACTTTAGTAGCGTTGCCTATATATTATTTCGCAGTAATAAGACATAACAAATAAAGGAGGATATCATGGAATTAAAAAAAGCAATATTTGAAAGAAAATCAATCAGAGGATTCAAAGACACTCCTGTTTCAAAAGAAATAATCGAAGATATTCTCAAAACAGGGACAAGAGCAGTTTCGGCCAACAATACTCAGCCTTGGGAATTTGCTGTGCTGACAGGAGATGTCCTTAAGAAAATAGGTGAAGAAAATGTAGCGGCATTTGTTAATGGCGAAGAAGAAGATTACGGCGATGCAACTTTCGAAGGAGTTTACAGACAGCGTTTAGTGGGAGTTGCAAAGCAACTTTTCGCAGCTATGGATATTACTCGCGAAGATAAGGAAAAGCGTTTCTGGTGGATGCAGAGAGGCTTTAGATTCTTCGATGCACCTGTTGCTATTATTCTGTATATGGATGGAGGCCTCGACGAAGAGGCTTGCCGCTTTGATATGGGTTGCGTTGCTCAGAATATTTGTCTGGCAGCGATGGAACATGGTCTTGGAACTTGTGTAGAATATCAGGCAATCATGTATCAGAAAGCACTGAAGAAATATCTTGGTCTTCCTGAAGACAAGGTGTTTGTTGCAGGAATTGCACTGGGATATGAAGATGAAGAATTCCCTGCCAACGGTGTAATCAGCGAAAGAGAGGAAATCGAAAACATCACCAAGTGGTATGGATTTGAAGACTAACAATAAAAAAGGACTGCTCGGTAAATGCCGACAGTCCTTAATTTTTTAGATTGATTTACAGATATTCTCTGTTGTCATAAACTTCCTGCAGTTCGCCTCTGTTGTCAGTGATATCTCCAACAACCTTGATTGCAGGTTCTGAACCCAGATGTCTTTCCAGTTCTTCAACCAATGCTGCAACTACAGCTTCGTCCTTAGTGTCATTTTTAACAGCTTCCAGGTAAGCTTCGCAAGCTTTCTTCAGTCTGTCATCAGGAAGTCCTGAAGGTGCTCCGCA
Organism: Lentihominibacter sp.; assembly: GCA_045638485.1. Classification (GTDB taxonomy): domain Bacteria; phylum Bacillota; class Clostridia; order Peptostreptococcales; family Anaerovoracaceae; genus Lentihominibacter. The sequence continues at coordinate 10,265 of JAZUBM010000064.1, forward strand.
CAGGAAGAATGCGTCTAACTTGAACTTTTCATTTTTTACGATCTTTTCTATTTTGTAGATAAGCTGATCTTTCATAGTAAACTCCTTGTTTTATGTAATGAATATTGATAACTATGTTGTGCGTGGAAACCCCACAAATTATATACTATTATTTGAAATCAAACATGTCAAGCCAAAAGTCAATGCGTACCATCTGAATTTCTGATATAATATATTTTGGCGTTTGGCAAATAAGGTTCGTCGCCGGAGGTAAAAATGAAGAAAAGAATTATGATATATGGGGATTCCAATACCCATGGATATAACGCAGAAGACGGCTCCAGATTCGATGAAAACACAAGATGGACAGGTGTCTGCCAGAATATATTGGGTGATGAATATGTGATTGTAGAAGAAGGTCTCAACGGCAGAAACACTTGTCACGATGTTCCCGATGGAGAATTTAAGAATGGTATTGGATATATCATTCCATGTGTTTTGTCTCAGCTTCCGCTGGACATGATATGCGTTAAGCTGGGATCAAATGATTTCGACCCTATGCTTAATCCGGATCCTGTAAGAATTGCTGAGAACGCAGCAAGGATACTTAAGATTGCAAAGTTTGCAGCAGAAGAAAAGTATCCGAACCGCCCTTGTAAATTTGTATTGATGGCTCCTTTAAAAGCCACTGAAGATGTGCTCACAGGAGACTTTGCAGAATACTATGATAGAAGAACTATGGAATTGAGCTGGGAAGCGCCTGCCGCATATGAAGCCCAGGCAGAAAAAGACGGTTTCCTATATTTTGATGCCAATGAAGTGGCAGAATGCTGCAAGAAAGACGGCGTGCATCTTGATGCGGAAAACCACAAGAAGCTGGGTGAAGCCATGGCTGAGTGGATTAAGCGTGAAATGGAAGGAAGGTAGAGCAGATGGCTCAAACTTTAGAAACAAAAAATGAAAACATTAAACTAAAACTTTTTATCGTGGAACTGGTATTCATCATTTCCATAGGATTTTCATTCTTTGGTATTAAGAAATGTGTTCCTTATGCTGACTCAATTGAGATTTTAGCCTATAGATATTTGGCTGCGATGATCGGAGTGGGCGTATGGTTTGCAGCTCTCAAAATTATGGGTAAGGCTCCGGAAAAAGACAAATCAAGACCTTACGGTAGACTCTATTTCACTGCTACATTCTATATACTATTTATGATTTTCCAGATTATTGCCATGTTCTTCGCATCTTCAATTGAAGGGGCGATTATATATGCTATGGTTCCTATTTTTGCAAAGATCATAGGACGCTTTGCTCTGGGTGAAAAGTCCACAATGCTGCAGAATATATTCATGGCAATTACAGTTGCGGCGTTGGTTGTATTGATCGTTCTCAATGCTACAGATATCAGCCTCAACTTCACCGGAATAATTCTCATGACCATTAGCAGTATCTGCATGTCTATCAATAACGTATCAACAAGATACATTAGAGGCGTTTTCAAACCGATAGAAATTACAAGAGCGATTTCATGCGGAGGCTTTCCTGTGTTTGCGGTCATAGCCATTGTAAGAGCGGCGATGAAGGGCGATATAATGAGTCTTTTCGAACCGCTGCAGCACATAGAATTCATCGTTTGGGTTTCGTTCTTGGGTATATTCTGCATCCTGCTGTCAGCACAGTTCGTAGCGTTCATGCTCTCACATATCCAGATTGTTCAGATGACAGCAGTAAACAGCATGTCCACACTGGTTTCAATCATAGCCGGCGTGCTGATCCTCGGAGAACCGCTTTACTGGTTCCACTACCTTTGCGGAGCTCTGATCATGGTGGGAGTTATCGGCCTTGCTGTGGCACCTGCTAAGAAGGAATTCGATGGGAAGTCACTTGGTGATGATATGTAAAAGTGCACTTTTGCATACTAATAAATAATAAAAAAACGGCGCTATTTCAGCGCCGTTTCTATTCTGTCGAAAGCTTCTTTTAGCTTTTCCATGCTGACTGTGCAGCATATACGTATGTGCCCTTCTCCACAGGAGCCAAAGGCGTCGCCGGGCAGAGTGAGGACGTGAGCTTTGGATAATAACAGGTTTGAAACTTCCTGAGAGGACAGACCTGTTTTTTTAATGTTCGGGAAGAGATAGAAACTGCCCTTTGGTGGGCAGATTACGCTCATACCCGGAATGTTATTAATTCTTTCTGCGGCGTAATTCATTCTGTCTCTGAATTCTTTAATGATTGGTTCCTGCAGCTCTTGGCGATGCTGCAGTGCATATATAGCGGCACGCTGAGACATGGACGGTGCGGTGAAAACCAAGTTTTCATTGATCTGCTGAATCACCTCGATTATATATGCAGGTGCTATAATGTTACCGATTCTCCAGCCAGTCATTACGAAGTTTTTTGAGAAGCTGTTGATGGTGATTGTACGGTCTTTCATGTTCGGAACAGCCATGAAAGGTGAGAAAGGTCGCTCAAAACTGAATGCAGTATATATTTCATCTGTAATCACGATTAAATCGTGTTTTTCGGCGATTTCAGCGATTTTTTCCATGGTTTCGAGGCTCAGGCAACTTCC
>JAZUBM010000065.1:0-6708 GCA_045638485.1 Lentihominibacter sp.
TTTAGATCATAATAAGATCATAATATGATCGAAAATTGAAAGGCAAACGATACGTAAGAAAGGGGAAGTTATGGTTGAAGCATTAGGAATCAGCTTGACAGAATTCATATTTTATCTGATCAACTTTCTCATTTTAGTAGGTGCTTTAGCTAAGTTCCTGTACAAACCGTTCATTGAGATGATGGAAAACCGTAAGCAGTCCATTAAGGATGCGCTTGATCATGCGGAACTGACCAACAGAAGAGCCGATGAAAAGATGCAGAATTACACTAAGCGCATCGCAAGGGTCGAAGAAGAAGGTCGCGAAATCATCAGAGAGGCTAAAGTAAAAGCCGACGAACAGGCAAGACTGATCATAGAAGAAGCAAATCAACAAGCTGCCGATATAAAATTAAAGGCAGAAGAGGCCATAGAGCGTGAAAAAGAAAAGGCGATGGAAGAAATGCGTCAGGAAATCGCATCTATCGCAGTTATGGTGGCTGAGAAGATAGTGGAACGTGAAATCCAGAGAGTGGGGCAGGAAGCTATCGTTGATGAAGTAATCAATCAGGCAAGGAGTACAGGATGGCAGAGCTGACAATTGATTTAACCTACGGCACTGCGTTGTATGATGCCGCGCAAGAAGTGGGGAAGAAAGAACAGATAATGGAGGAGGCAACAGAGGTTCTGGGCATATTGCAGCAAGAGCCGGATTTGCATGCCTTCATAAACTATCCGGCAATATCAGCGTCGGAGAAAAAGGCTGTTCTGAAAGAAATTTTCGGCGGTAGAATATGTGATGAACTTCTTAATTTCATGTATGTGCTTGTAGATAAAAGACGTACCATGCATTTTGAGAAGATGATCAAGGTGTATAAAAAGCTGATGGATAAAGAAGAAGGCATTTCTTACGGAACAGTTTATTCGGTTGAACCGCTGACGGAAGACCGCATAAGAAGTTTCGAAGATGAAGTGGCAAAGCTGTTAAAAATCAGCGTTAGATTAGAAAATGAAATAGATCCCAAACTGATGGGCGGCGTTAAAATTTTAGTTGATGGTAAAATTATAGACGCATCCTTCAGAACAAAATTCAATGATCTGCGCAGCCAGATCAAATTTGACGGGGGAGGAAAGAAATGAACTTAAGACCGGAAGAAATAAGTGCTGTCATAAAAGAGCAGATAAAAAACTATAAAAGCAAAATAGATATATCGGATTTCGGTACGGTCATTCAGGTGGGAGACGGTATTGCCAGAGTATACGGTTTAGAAAGCTGTATGGCAGGCGAACTGCTTGAGTTTCCGGGCGAAACATACGGCATGGCTCTCAACTTGGAAGAAGATAACGTTGGTGCGGTAATATTAGGCTCCGACAAAGAAATCCGTGAAGGAGACGTGGTTAAACCGACCGGAACTGTAGTGGAAGTTCCTGTAGGTGAGGCCATGCTTGGTCGTGTCGTAAATGCTCTTGGCCAGCCTATCGATGGCAAAGGACCAATCAAGAGCGAAGGTACAAGACCTATAGAGTCACCGGCTCCCGGCGTTTTGCAGAGAAAATCAGTACATCAGCCTCTCCAGACAGGTATCAAGGCAATCGACTCCATGATTCCTATCGGAAGAGGGCAGAGAGAGCTTATAATTGGCGATAGACAGACAGGCAAGACTGCCATAGCTGTTGATACCATATTAAATCAGAAGGGCCAAGATGTAATTTGTATTTATGTTGCTATCGGGCAGAAAGCATCCACAGTAGCACAGCTGGTGCAGACCCTTGAAAACAAGGGTGCTATGGAATATTCCATCATAGTTTCAGCTACTGCATCGGACGTTGCGCCGCTTCAGTATATTGCACCTTATGCAGGATGTGCCATCGCAGAGCACTTCATGTATCAGGGCAAAGACGTGCTGATTATTTATGATGACCTTTCTAAGCATGCGGTAGCATACAGAGCAATGTCTCTGCTTTTGAGAAGACCACCTGGAAGAGAAGCTTATCCGGGAGATGTATTCTATCTCCATTCCAGACTTCTGGAAAGAGCAGCTAAGCTTTCAGATGCATTGGGCGGAGGGTCCATTACGGCTCTGCCTATCATCGAAACTCAGGCGGGAGACGTTTCTGCATATATCCCGACCAATGTAATTTCAATTACAGACGGGCAGATATTCTTGGAAACAGAGCTGTTCTTTACAGGACAGAGACCAGCTGTTAACGCAGGTATTTCTGTATCCAGAGTAGGCGGTAATGCTCAAATTAAAGCTATGAAAAAAGTTGCAAGTTCCGTTAAGCTGGAACTCGCTCAATATACAGAATTGGCTAGCTTCTCCCAGTTTGGGTCAGACTTGGATGTGGAAACCAAGAAGAGACTTGAACATGGTGAAGTGCTTCTTGAAATCCTTAAGCAGCCTCAGTATCAGCCGGTGCCGGTAGAACATCAGATTATGATAATCTACGCTGCAATCAACAAGTATTTGGCTGATATCGGTGTTGAAAATGTTAAGGCTTTCGAAAAAGGATTATACGAGTTCATGGATACACAGTATCCTGAAGTTGGCAAAGCTATCGTAGAAACCGGCCAGATGGATGAACAGACAGAAGCAAAGCTCAAAGAAGGTCTGGAAATCTACAAGAAAGACTTTAAAGAAAAACTGGAAAAATAAACTTTGCGTATAATTTTGCAAAAGGATAAGCAAGGAAGGAGGTGTGAGTAATGGCTGCAGAAAGTATGCAAGACATAAAAAGACGAATCAAAAGTGTTACCAGTACTGAGCATATTACCAATGCCATGAAACTTGTGTCGGCAGGAAAGCTGAGAAAAGCCAAGGCTATTTTTGAAAAGACTCATGAAAACTCACACTATATCACCCATACCATAGCGGAAATATTCGCCACCAGTTCCGAAGATATCCCTCAGGAATACCTTTTGGGCAGCAGAGAAATCAAGACCACATGTTATATCGTGGTAACCAGCTGCAGAGGCCTTTGTGGGGGCTTTAATACCAATATTCTCAAGGAAGCTCAGAGAGAAATAAATGAAGACTGGGAAGAACCGGTTATAGTTGCCATAGGAACAAAGGGCAAAGAGTATTTCGAAAAGAGGGGTTACAAGATACTGGATGATTATCTTGCACCTCCGGAAAACATCTCCTTCTTGGAAACAAGAGAGATGAGCCGTCCTATCATCGAGATGTATGACAGAGGGGAAATCGATGAAGTTGTGTTGATCTATACAGGCTTTATCAGTTCCATGGAACAGGAAGTTAGAAATGTAACGTTGCTTCCTTTTGACATCGAACACGACCCTGAAATCATCAGAGACATTAAACAGATAGAGTATGAACCATCTGTAGAGGCGGTGTTCAACTATCTCATCCCTAAATATGTAGAGATGATGATACATGCAGCGGTGGTTGAGTCAGCCACATGCGAACATGCGGCAAGAAGAATGGCTATGGAAAATGCCACAGATAATGCGAGAGAAATGCTCGACAAGCTTTCCCTCAATTACAATAGAGCAAGACAGGCGGCAATCACCGATGAAATCATCGAAATTGTTGCCGGCTCCGAGGCACAAAAATAGGAGGAGACAATGAATAAGGGAATAATACATCAGATAATAGGCCCTGTTATCGACATAAAATTCAAGGAAGATGAGATGCCTGAACTCCTCAATGCAGTGGAAATAAAACATGAGGGCAGAATCATTGTAACTGAAGTCGCTCAGCACATTGGTGATGATGTGGTAAGATGCGTTGCCCTTTCATCAACAGATGGATTGAGAAGAGGTATGGAAGCTTTTGACACAGGCGCTGCCATCAGCGTTCCTGTTGGTAAAGAAGTGCTGGGAAGAATGTTCAATGTTATAGGTGAAGCCATTGACGAAAAGGGTCCTGTGGAAGCTGAACTCAAATCTGTGATTCACAGAGCAGCTCCGACTTTTGAAGAACAGGATACATCAGCCCAGATATTTGAAACAGGTATCAAAGTAATCGACCTTATCGCGCCATATACCAGAGGTGGTAAGGTAGGTCTCTTCGGAGGAGCGGGAGTTGGTAAGACCGTTCTTATTCAGGAGCTGATAAATAATATCGCCAAAGAACACGGTGGAATATCCGTTTTCGCCGGTGTTGGTGAAAGAACGAGAGAGGGTAATGACCTGTACTATGAAATGATTGAGTCGGGTGTTATCGATAAGACAGCCATGGTATTCGGACAGATGAACGAACCGCCGGGAGCGAGAATGAGAGTTGCGCTCACGGGTCTGACAATGGCAGAACATTTCAGAGATAAAGAAGGACAGGACGTTCTCCTGTTTATCGATAATATTTTTAGATTTACTCAGGCAGGTTCCGAAGTATCGGCGCTGCTGGGGCGTGTACCTTCGGCTGTAGGATACCAGCCTACACTGGCGACAGAAATGGGTGCTTTACAGGAAAGAATCACTTCAACTAAGAAGGGATCAATCACTTCTGTTCAGGCCGTATACGTACCTGCAGATGACCTTACTGACCCTGCACCTGCAACTACATTTGCCCATCTTGATGCCACAACAGTACTTTCAAGAGCAATCTCATCACTGGGTATTTATCCTGCTGTAGACCCTCTTGAATCAACATCGAGAATCATGGATCCACTGATTTTGGGAGAAGAACATTACAATACTGCAAGAGGCGTTCAGGAAGTTCTTCAGAGATATAAAGATCTGCAGGATATCATCGCCATCTTAGGTATGGATGAACTTTCAGATTCCGATAAGCTGATAGTTGCCAGAGCAAGAAAGATTCAGAGATTCCTTTCTCAGCCGTTCAGTGTTGCTGCTCAGTTTACAGGCATGGAAGGAAAATATCTGCCTCTTAAGGAAACTATCCGCGGATTCAAAGAAATCCTCGAAGGAAAACACGATGAAATTCCTGAGCAGATGTTCCTGATGGCAGGCGGCATCGACGACGTTGTGGAAAAATTCGAAAACAGCAGAAAATAGAAACGGGAGATTATTATGGCAAACAGCATAAAATTGGAAATAATAACTCCTTCCAAGTTGTTTTACCGAGGGTTTGTGGAGCTGGTAATCGTAACCACACTGGAAGGTGACGAGGGCTTCATGTACGGACATTCCTGGGCATGTAAGCTGTTGGATATAGGTGAGCTTTGGATTCAAGAAGAAGGCGCAGGCAGTGACGAGTGGCGCGTAGCGGCCATATCAGGAGGCTTCATCGATGTTAAGGACAGCATCGTAATTTATACCGACGCGGTGGAATGGTCCGAAGACATAGATATGGAAAGGGCGCTCAGCGAAAAGGCTAAGGCTGAGGACTGGCTTACGGCCCATAAAGAAGATGGAGATCCTAATGATGTTTTAAAGGCTAAGATCGCTATATCTAAGGCTATCACCAGAAGCCATGTTGCAGAAGGTGGTTACAGACATAAGCATCGATAATAGATGTAGTCTACTGATTATAGAAACAGTATATAAAGGAGTTATTCATGAGCACAGAAACAAGAACTGCTCTTATTGGAATAATTGTTGAAAACGAGGCATCGGTTGAGAAACTGAATGCCTTGCTTCATGATTACAGAAAGTATATAATAGGACGCATGGGCGTTCCTCATCCTAACAAGGAAATGTCCATAATAAGTATCGCTCTCGAAGCAGATCAGACTATCATAAGTGCACTTTCAGGAAAGCTGGGAGCGCTGGAAGGCGTCAGCACCAAGACAATTTACTCGAAAAACTAGGAATTTTCAGAGCGAAATAGTAATTAAACTTATTGGAGATTTAACAATATGGCAACAATGGACATAATAATAGCCCTGGCAAAAATATTTATAATAATGCTGCCGGGATACATAATGAAGAAGCTGGGAATACTGAACAAGCACCATGCAGAAGGCATGTCATCGCTTATTACCAATGTAACATTCCCTTGTCTTATCATCGTATCTATGCAGATGGAATTCTCTATGGAGATATTGAACAACTGTAAGTATGCTATTATCATTTTCTCGATTATAATTGCATTCACCATGTTGATAGCACGTATCGCCAGCAAGAAAGCCAACTTGCCGCCAACTCAATCCGGAATATTTACATTTATGCTGATGTTTGGTAATACCGGATTCATAGGGTTCCCGGTATTGAGCGGACTATTTGGACAGGAAGCTGTGCTGTATGGTGCGCTTTGCGATGCTGTATATAACTTGTTCATGTTCACCATCGGTATCGCAATCATCAAACCTTCCGGTGAGAAAATAGACAAGAAGGCTATGATTAAGCAGACTATCAAGGAAAGTCTCAACCCATGTTTCTTCGGTCTTGTAATAGGTCTGGCTCTGTTCATCGGTCAGGTGACATTGCCTGACATTATCGCCGGTCCGTTGAACTCAGTAGGTAATATCACAAGCCCACTGGCCATGATTGTTATCGGGTCACATCTTGCAGACATAGATTTCCGTGAACTGTTCAGAGCTAAGCACGCATATATCGTATGTCTGCTGAAGCTAATCGTAACACCGCTTATCGGTTTGATCTTCGTTAAGTTAATTATCGGGACAGGAAGCCTTCTGGCATCTGCAATCATCATGGAAGCGGCAATGCCTGTAGCTATGTGTTCAGTAATCTTCTCAGAACAATACAAAGCAGACGTTAACTTCGCAGTAAAGGGAGTTATGCTCACAACAGTAATGTGTATCATAACCATTCCGATTTTCGCAATACTGTTGCAGTACATATAA
>JAZUBM010000066.1:0-3339 GCA_045638485.1 Lentihominibacter sp.
CAGAAAGAGGTTTAGTGTCTGCCGATAGGCTATCGCCTATTATCTTGGCAGCCATGGTTTTGCCTCCAATATAAAGCTTACGTTCTTTATCGGACCATGGGTATTCGCTTGTTTGGCCTGTAGTAAGATCGATCATCAGGATCTTACCCATGTAGCCGCCATATTTAGTAGCCATAATAAAAACCTCCTTACAGCACTATGATAGCACTTTAAGGAGGTGAATAAAAGCATTGTCTGAAAATTAACGCAATATTTTAGATTATATATTCAATGCATAATGTTAATGTTTAAAACTCGTTAAAAAAGAAATCGAGCATTGCTTGTTTCAAATCAAGACGGTTCTGGCGTTTTTCTTCATCAGTTGGTAGTGGGGAAGGGGCAGAAGGACCGTCATTTGCTCCGCAACCTGATCCGCAACTTGAACACAGGCCATTGCAGCTGAGTTCTTCCATAGCGGCAGCGATTTTAGCAGAAATATCATCAGGATCCTGCTTATACTCAAGGTGCATATTGGATTCACCCATTCCGTAGATCAGCTCTAAGATATGAGCAGCATCTTTGCCTTCATTCTTCAGTGTATCACGATCTTTGATACCGCATACGAGATAAGGATAGTCTCCTTCTTCGTCTGTTTCATGGAGTTTGACACCCATATCTTTTGCCAGTTTTCTCATAATAGCAGCAGTTTCATTGGCAATTTCTGAACCTGCAGGGGCTTTGATAAAATAGTCAACAGGAGTGTCGCCACTGTTTATTTCCATATCTTTTATGAACTTAAATACAGTCACCATAGGGATTTCAGGAAGTTTACTTTTAATAGTGTTATAGCAGCCCAAGCATCCTACGATTAAGGTTGGTTTACCTAGGTCCTGCCAACCTTTCTTGATTTCAGCAAGGGTCTCATCCAACAGGGTTTCATCGCCTTCAACCTTGGCAGGGATACCGCAGCAGTACAGGAAAATACCCATATCGGGGCTATGATATCTCATTGAGTCATAAACTTTTATGACCAGCTCGGGTTCTGAAGCAGTAAGCTTGCAACCCGGGAAAAAAGCAAAACTGCACTTTTCGTACTCTTCCCAAGTTTCTTCGTTATAAGCTTTTCTGATGAGAGCAGCCTCTCCGTTAGCCTGCTTCATATCTTCGATTGAAAATATTTTAGTCATCGGTTCTCCTTTTATTACAGTAGTAATTCGCCGCCAACAAACTTGCGCGTTTCAAGTGATTCGGGTTCGGTAAGCATTTTGATGCAGGAACCATATTCAATAATCTTGCCTTCATGAAGCATCATGGCTTCGTCACATAATCGCTTTGCCTGAGCAAGGCTGTGTGTGATAATTACTATAGTAGCATACTCGCTTGCTTTTATAAGCATCTTCTCAATTTCAGCTGTTGTATATGGATCCACATTGGCTGTGGGCTCATCGAGAAGAAGCAGTTCAGGTTTAAATGAAAGGGCGCGGGCCAGTGCTACTTTTTGCGTTTCTCCTCCGGATAGCTTCCATGTTTTTTGCTTTCTGAAGGAAGCGAGACCCAGCTCTTCGGTAAGCTCTGTAATACGTTTTTCTATTTCATCATCGCTGAATCCTCTGAGTTTCATAGGATAGGCGATGTTTTTTTCTACAGTAGTAGATATGAGATATGGTTTTTGGAAAACCATTGTAGCACTCATCTGAGGGAATTCCGGGTTGCCGTCATATGATATGATGCCAACGTCGGCTTGTTCCAGGCCCGATAGGATTTTAAGTAAAGTACTTTTACCGGCTCCGTTAGGGCCTATTATGGCTGTGCGACTTCCGCTTTTGATGATGCCTTTTTCAATATCGAGGACTTTTCTTCCTTCATAGGATTTCTGCAGTTTTTCAAATGTTACGTTCATCTGTGATCACCTGCTTTCTCTTTCCTGGAAGTGGTAGAGCAGTGCTGTTACAACGAAAGATATGCATAGCAGGATTATTCCGACCGCTACTGCTCGTTCATAATTTCCCATGCCTTTGAGTTGGGATATATAAGTAGTCATTACTTGTGTTTTGCCTTTGATGTTGCCGCCAACTATCATAACGGCGCCAACTTCGGAGATGGCTCTGCCGAAACCTGAAATAACGGAAGTAGTTATACCTACACGCATTTCATATATGAGAAGCCACATCCTCTGAAGCTTATTTGCCCCCAACGTTATCCCGAGGTTGTTGATAACAGGAGCCTTTTCTTTAACAATATTATATGTAAGCCCTATGATTATAGGTGTAACAAGACACACCTGTGCGATTATCATGGCAGGAACGGTATAGTTGAGCTGAAGACTTCCGAGCGGTCCTCTTCGCATCAAAATAAGGAATACCGTTAAACCTGCGATAACAGGTGGTAAACTCATAAGTGTGTATATGATTCTCACGATGGCACCTTTGCCTCTGAACGTCTTCGTGCCTAATAAAATCCCCAGTGGGATACCTATAATAGTCGATATCACCACTGAGGAGAATGAGACATACAGAGACAGGCCAACGATTTCGAATATTTCAGCATCTCCGTCAAATATTAGCCGGAATGCTTCTACAAATCCTTGTCCTATAGTATCCATATATTCAGTATAGCATAAATTCTTATGGGTTTAAACTATTTAGCATTAGGGATGAAGAGAGCCTGACCATATTCTTCAACACCATATTCGCCGATGAGTGTCTGAGCAGCTTCTCCAACGATCCACATCTGGAAAGCCTTAGCGCCTTCGTTGTTGATGTTTTCGTTCTTTTCAGGGTTTACGCAGATAACGCCATACTGGTTGTTGAGAACGCCACTAGGGTCCTTTTCACAAACAATCTGCAGTGCAGTGTTTCCGCCAACGTTGAGCCATGTAGCTCTGTCTGACAGAGTGTATCCTGCTTTTTCATCAGTCATAGTGATTACATCGCCCATGCCTGCTGCAGCTTCTACATACCAATCTCCTGCAGGAGCCAGCTCAGCCTTTTCCCAGATTGACAGTTCTTTCTTGTGAGTACCTGAATCATCAGCTCTTGAAACAAATACAGCTTCGTTGTCCATGATAGCTGCGAAAGCAGCGATAGCATCGTCAGCAGCATTTGCAGCTACGCCTGCAGGGTCTGCTTCAGGGCCAACTACTACGAAATCATTGTACATAACATCCATTCTTCCGTCTTCGTCAGCATGTCCACCCTCAACGTATTCAGCTTCAGATGCAGGTGAGTGAACCAGCAGAACGTCTGCTTCTCCGTTCATACCCATTTCCATAGCTTCTCCTGAACCTACGGATACAACATCAACTTCCCAGCCTGTTTCAGCTGTGAATTCAGGCAGGATAGCGTCCAGCAGTCCACTGTC
>JAZUBM010000067.1:0-22906 GCA_045638485.1 Lentihominibacter sp.
CGCCGCAGGTAAAGTTGCAGCTGCAAACATAGATGAATATCTTGGATATCATCATGAAATCTCTGTAGATATTGATATCCCTATTCCTAATCAGATGGATAAGAAACCTTGCGGAAGAGCAGAAATGAAATTAAGATATGCAAACCAGCGTGGAAGTGACTTCTTGGAAATCGAACAAGGATTATCATTAGAAGAAGCTATGCAGGAAGCAAGCAGATGCTTAAGATGCGACTACAATGGATTTGGCGCATTTAGAGGAGGGAGGAAAGAAAAATGGTAAACTTAACTATTAATGATCAAAAAATATCAGTAAAAGAAGGCACTACCATTTTAGAAGCCGCTCGTGAAGTAGGCATAGATATTCCTCATCTTTGCTATCTTGAAGGTATAAATGAAATAGGTGCTTGCAGAGTATGTACTGTAGAAAACGTAGGCATGGAAACTCTCATAACTGCCTGCAATACTCCTGTAGAGGAAGGAATGCAGATATATACCAACAGCCCAAAAGTAAGAAAAACAAGAAGAATTAATGTGGAACTGATTCTTTCCGACCATGACTGCAAATGTGCAACATGTGTGAGAAGTGGTAATTGCAATCTGCAGAAAATTGCCAACGACTTGGGTATCTTGGAAATTCCTTATGAAAACGTAGCAGAAACATCTAAGTGGAATGGTAAAGTGCCATTAATAAGAGATGCGTCCAAGTGCATCAAATGTATGAGATGCATACAGATTTGTGACAAAGTGCAGGGTATGAATGTATGGGATATATCAGGCAGCGGATACAGAACTACCGTTGGAGTCTCCCATAACGAGCCTATTGAAGAGGCTGACTGCGCTTTCTGCGGACAGTGCATAACTCATTGCCCGGTAGGAGCTCTCAGAGAAAGAAACGATACCGATAAGATGCTGGATGCCCTTGCAGATCCTGACAAAATAACCATGGTTCAGATTGCGCCGGCAGTACGTGCTGCATGGGGAGAAGGCGTTGGCCTGTATAGAGAAGAATCGACCATGGGTAAGCTGGTAAGTGCTCTTAGACAAATCGGATTCGATTACATATTTGACACAGTGTATACTGCCGATTTGACCATTATGGAAGAAGGTTCAGAGTTTCTGGAAAGATTCACCCATAGGGATGAACACAAGTGGCCGATGTTCACATCATGTTGCCCGGGATGGATTAGATTTGTTAAGACTCAATATCCTGAGCTTTGTGAAAATCTGTCTACAGCCAAATCACCTCAGCAAATGTTCGGTGCCATCAGCAAGACATATATTGCTCATAAATTGGGCATTGACCCTGATAAAATATTCTCCGTTTCCATCATGCCTTGCCTTGCTAAGAAGTATGAATGCGACGTGGAAGAAGTTAATGACTCCGGTCACGGCAAGGATGTCGATCTCGTACTTACCACACGAGAAATGGATAGACTTATCAATGCTGACAGAATTAAAGTTGAAGAGCTGAAGGAAGAAGACTTTGACGATATGTTCGGCGAAGGAACGGGCGCAGGGGTAATTTTCGGAGCTACAGGAGGAGTTATGGAAGCTGCCCTCAGATCCGCTTACTTCCTGTTGACAGGAAAGAACCCTAACAACGATGCTTTCAAGAAAGTAAGAGGCGTTGAAGGATGGAAAGAGGCCATATTCGAGATAGAAGGGGTTTCTGTAAGGGTTGCAGTTGTCAGTGGCCTTGGAAATACCAGAAAGCTCATTGAGGCTATCAAAGCCGGCAAAGCAGAGTATGATTTCGTTGAAGTTATGGCATGTCCGGGAGGATGTGCAGGCGGAGGTGGTCAGCCTATCCATGACGGAGAAGAACTTGCAGAAACAAGAGGAAAGACCCTCTATGGCATAGACAGTGTTGCTAAGCTGAGATTCTCACATGAAAATCCGGCAGTGCAGATGACGTATGAAGAATTCCTCGAAAAACCACTGTCACACAGATCACACGAGTTGCTGCATACAAATATAAAAACATGGTGCCTATAAACATATTAAGGACCGGTGACAATTGATGTTGCCGGTCTTTTTATATGAAACGCGTGAGCTACTAGCTAAATGAAGATCTGTTTGGTATACTGATAGTATGATGAAGAAAAAATTTGTAATTTTATTAATAATGTTGCTTATGCTTTGCGGAGGAATATTTTGCGGATGCGGCCATGAAGAGGAAAAACAGGCGATTACTGCAGCGGAAAAACTCATGCCGATGGGCGAGATAAAAATCCATTGTGAAGGAATGCCGAGCGAAGAATATCAAGATGCAAAGGTCTCCGTGTCGTGGAACTCTGTTGATGACAAAAATGCTGACGCCGGGAAAATCATTATGGATGGCAATGCAGAGATAAAACTTCGTGGAAATACCAGCAAAGAGGCTATGAAAAAGGCATATAATATCAAGTTCCGGGAACCTGTTGAAATGCTGGGTATGGATGCCGGTAAGAAATGGGCGCTGGTGAGCAATCCTTTTGAAAAGACCCTGCTGAGGCCGGCGATTGGTTTTGGATTGGCAACTGCTATGGGCATTGAATACACTTCCGAAGTTAAGCTTTGTCAAGTATGGCTCAACGATCAATGGATGGGCGTATACAGCGTGATGGAACCTATTGAAGCAGGAACAGGTCGTGTTGATATTGATCCGGAAAACGGCGATTTCCTTTTGGAAAGAAACATTAACAGAACAGAGGAAGATAAGACTTACATCGAGTCATCCCAAGGTTTCCGTTTCGAATTCAATGAGCCTGAAGAACCGAACGAAGAACAAATAGAAAAATGTGAAGAACTGTTTCAAAAGGCTGAAAATGCCATATATACAGGAAATCATCGAAAATACAGCAAGTATATTGATGTAGACTCCTTCGTTGATTTTTACATTTTCCATGAGGTGATTAAGGATATAGATTTTGGGGAATATTCCACCAGATATTATTTTGAGGATGGAATAATGCATGCCGGACCACCTTGGGACTTGGACTTCACAATGGGAAATGTGTCAACTGATAAAGAAGAAGATAAATACATTGCATATAATACAGATGGTGATTTTTACGGTAGCACCAAGGATATTTGGGCCTCCGGTGAAGACTACTACTATGCTCTTTGCCAAGATCAATGGTTCGTGAATAAAGTGGCAGATAGATGGTCGGAGATTCGTCTTACAGTAGAAAATTTGGCTGTAGACAACGAATTTGGAACCAACGCTATAGATAAATATTTGGATGAATACCGTGGAACGTTAGAAAAAGACTTCGAAATATATGGACAGGGAGTTCATGTTTCAGAGTGGCAAAAGCCGGGTAAAACATATACAGATAATGTTGAAATGCTTAGGAATTGGATTGTCAAGAGAGTAGAATACCTTGATACGCAATTTGTTAAATAGAGAAGGCAAAAGGGGGAAGACAATAATGAGAAAAAATACTAATGTAACATCATATGAAAAACGCCTCATTCACATTACGGCTTGGAATTTGATGGGTGATAGAGGGGAAGCGCATCTTCCGGTTAAAGCTGTTAGAAAACTGGTAGGAGCAATGGGCAGACTTCCCGTTCCTATGGATGGAATAAGCAATGGGGATTTAGTTAATTTAATGTCTGCTTTGACTGATTGTTTCGATCAAGAAATGACAGGAGACATAATAGGTCTAACCACAGCAGAAGGGATGAACATCAGAATATATATAGACTAGGGAGAAAGGGAATGAAAATAAAAATAGTATCAGGTGGCAAGAAACTTAATATTCCGATGCCTCTATCCATGGCAGCTTTTGCTATAAAAAATATTCCGGATAGTGTTTTGGCGAAATTTTGCGAGAACATACCTCCTGAGTTTGCGAAAGCGGTTTGCAAAGAAAACTTGACCTTTATATTCAACGAATGCAGAAGTGAGTTGGAGGAATTCTCAGGATTGGAGATAGTCTTTGGTGAAAAAAGCGATGGCACGATGATATCGATAGTATTATAGAAACAATAATTATTTGAAGGATTAAAGATAATGGAGCACAAGACAAAGAAAAAAATATTGACAGCCTTAATCGCTTTGACGATGGTATTGATTCTTGCAGGATGTACAGGTGATTCAGGTAGCAATAACCTTCCTGCTGAGGGAGAACTGGCAGTACATTTTATAGATGTGGGACAGGCAGATTGTACGCTGCTCGTGTCTGAAGATGAAGCCATGCTGATTGATGCAGGCAACAGAGATGACAGCGGATTGATTTTGAACTATTTGGAAGATGTTGGAGTGGAAAGATTAAAATATATAGTTTTTACACATCCTCATGAAGACCACATCGGATCGGGAGAAGCCATTATAAACGCAATCGACGTGGAAAAGGTATTCATGCTTGATGAATATGATGAAGGCATAGAAGGTTATCTTAAGGATGAAATAGATTATCTGGGGATTGAAACAGAAATGCCTTATCCCGGAGATTCGACACAGTTGGGAGAATGCAGGATAGATTTTCTGGGACCTGAGTATGATTACAAAGATGCAAACGATGACTCCATTTGCCTCAAGGTTATTCATGGAAGCAACAGCATGCTGTTCACGGGAGATGCGGGAAGTGAACCTGAAAGAGATATGATAGACGCAGGAACGAATTTGGAAGTTGATTTACTCCATGCAGGCCATCATGGTAGCAGCACATCTAACAGTTATTATTTCTTGAGACAATCGAACCCGAGATATATTGTAATTTCTTGTGAAGAAGATAATATGTATGGGCATCCTCATGAAGAAACTATGAGCAGATTCAATGATTTAGGGGCTGAAATCTTCAGAACCGATACTCAAGGAACAATTGTGGCACTAAGTGATGGTAACGCATTCTCATTCAATGTAGAAGGCAAGAAGGCGGATAAACCATATACCGAGGACTTTGAAGAGTCCAAGTATATTGGAAACCTCAATTCGAAAAAATATCATAGACCTACGTGTAATGGTTTGCCTGCCGATGATAACCGAACATATTTCAAGACAAAAGAAGCTGCGGAAGATGCAGGTTTTAGCGCATGTGGAAATTGCAAGCCATAAGACTGCAGGCCATAAGTTGATAATAAAAAGTACTAAAAAAGCACTGTCTTATTAAATGGACAGTGCTTATTTTATGCTTGTACATATTTTAGAGTTATTGAAGATCTTCAATCAGTTGATCGATATCTTCATACTGTTGAGTTTCTGAATTGCCCGGAATATTATTGCCTGTAGGCGCATTGTTTGTACCGAAAATGAAATAGTAAACGATAGATAATGCTATTACTGCAGCAATTACGATAGCAAAAATCTTAAGTGATTTTTTAAGTCTCGCCTGCTTTTCAGGATCTACCGGAGTTTTTTCTTTTTCTTCGCCTTCAGCAATTTCTTCAGAATCATTTGATTTGACTTTGCTGAACAGACCTTTAAGAGATTTCTTTTGTTTTTCTTCTACAGGTTTTTCTTCCGCAATTTCTTCTGTCGGCTTTTCCTCGGAAACAACTTCTTCAACAGGAGTTGTTTCTGCAACAGGTTTTTCGCTTTCAGCAGGTTTTTCATTAGCGGCAGATGCGTTTTTTTTCTTCATTGCATCGATTTTCTGAACCTGTGAAAATATTGCATTGAGAACTTTTGCATCTTTTTCTAAATAAGGGAGAGTCTTAGTTTCGCCCTCGTATGTAAATGTATATGTACAGTTTTCAGCGTCATTAACAACATGAGTCATATGAGCATATAAAAACTCTTTGTTGTCAAAGGTTGCAGATTTGGTTGTAAACTGTACCTTCTGACTGCCTGATAAGATTTCTATTGTTTTCATATAATAACCTCAATTTTTTAGTTTTTTCACGTAAAAACAAGCGTTTGAAAGAAACACTTTAAGTTATGTTACCTCTATAAGTGGGTAAAAGTCAACAAAAAAGTGACTAAATTACAAATTAAGGAAGACAAATACGATCTTTGGTGGTATAATGAGCTTTAATTATATGGTTTTTAATAGCGTAAATTAAATTAAAAAAGATGAGGTTAGAAAATGAACAGAAATGCATTAACTGAACAGAGACGAGAAACGGTTATAGGTCTTCTGAAAGGAATGAATATTAAGAAGAGCACTGTTGATGGTTTTGACAAGGACGATGTTTATGATTGTATGCAGCAGCTCTGTGACTTATATGAAAAGAGTATCGAAGAACTGGAAAATGCTTACGAAAGTGAACTGGGCCAGTTAAAGGACAGATATCAGAAATATGATGAAAATAACGAATTATATGTAAGCCTGATTATGGAGGCAAAGAAGAGCAGCAACGAAATCATCGCACAGGCGAAGGGCGAAGTTGAAACTATCCTTGCTGAAGGAAAAGAACAGGTTGCTCAGCAGGAAAAGGAACTTGCTCAGTTGAGAATAGACATGGAAGCTGAAAAAGAGGCAATGATTGCTGAACTTAATGCAGCAAGAGAAGCGGTTGAAGCTGAAAAGGCTGCTATGAAGGCTGAAGTTGAAGCTGAAAGAGAAAAATCATTTGCAGCGAAGAATAAGTATACTCAGCAGCTTAATGCAATGGAAGAAGAATTTGAAGAAATTAAGACTAACATTCTGAGAACTGCAGGCAAGATTGACAGCCTGAAGAGCATGCTTCCAAATGATGAAGAAGTTGAATGGAAGATGATGAATGATCTTGATGCTGTAGACTTCCCGGCTGCTGAAATCGAAGTTGAGAATATGGTGGAAACACCGTTGACATACGAAGTGATTGAAACTGAGATTCCTGTTGTAGAAGAAGTGGTTCAGGAAGAAGTCGTTGAAGAAATCACTATCGAAGAAGAACCTGTTGAAGAAGCATTGACTCTGGAAGATTTAACAGGACCTGAAAGTCTTTTCCCTGAAGCTAGTGCTGTAGACGAGCTGAGCTTGGAAGATATTGAAATAGAACTTCCTGATTTCCTGGAAAAAATCGAAGAAGTAGAACAGGAAGCTCCTGTAGCGGAAATTTCATTTGAAGGACTGGAAGAACTTTTCAAAGAAGATTAATAAGGAAAAAGCCGATGAAAGAACTGAAAGATAAAATCTTAAAAGAAGGCGTAGCAATTGGTACGGAAATCGTTAAAGTTGACCATTTCTTAAATCATAGGCTGGACGTTAAGTTTCTTGAAGCAGTTGGTAAAGAATTCAAAGCACGTTTCGCTGACTGTGAAATAAATAAAATACTTACTGTTGAAGCTAGTGGAATTGCTGTGGCATGCCTTGCTGCACCGTACTTTGATTATGCACCGGTGGTTTTTGCTAAGAAAGCAGCGCCGAGCACAATGACAGAGGGATTTTATGTTGCTGAAGCCAAGTCATTTACAAAGGGCACAGTGTCACTCTTAAGAGTTTCTGAAAGATTTCTTGAAGAGGGGGATAAAGTTCTTATTATCGATGATTTTTTAGCTCATGGACAGGCTTCACTGGCACTTGCGGACCTTGTTAAGCAGGCAGGGGGAGAAGTTGTGGGCGTTGGTGCTGTTATCGAAAAGGGATTCCAAGGTGGAAGTCAAAGGCTTAGAGATAAAGGATATAGAGTAGAGTCTTTGGCGGTTATCAAGGAAATTGATGATGGACGAATAATATTTGAATAAGAAAAAGACAAAGTTCGTGTTTTGCGAACTTTGTTTGTTTTTTGACTCTAAGAACCTTGAGTTTTAGCGGTTTGTGACGAATTTTTATTGACATGATTAATTATGAAGAGTAAACTTCAAAGTGGGTAAACTAAGAGTAGGTGACGAACCTACCTTTGTGTTTTTATCAATCAAAGATTCCAATTTAAGGAGGAGAAAAATGAAAAAGAGAGTATTATCAGTAGTACTTGCACTCATCATGGTTTTCGCATTCTCAGTAACACTTACTGGTTGCGGCGGTGGAGACGATGCCGGCTACAAAGTTGGTTTTATCTGCCTGCATGATGAAAACTCAACTTACGACAAGAACTTCCTGGACGCTGCAAATGCTGCATGCGAAGAACTGGGAGTAACTGCAGTTATCAAAACTAACATCCCTGAAGGACAGGAATGCTACGATGCAGCAGCTGAACTGGTAGATGCGGGATGCGATATAATCTTTGCAAACTCATTCGGACATGAAGACTTCATGATCCAGGCAGCTAAGGACTTCCCTGAAGTTGAATTCTGCCACTCAACAGGAACTAAGGCTCACACTGAAGGCGTTGAAAACTATCACAATGCATTCGCTTCAATCTACGAAGGTAGATATCTGGCAGGCGTTGCTGCTGGTATGAAGCTGAACGAAATGATCGAAGCCGGCGACATCACAGCTGAAGAAGCTAAGATGGGATATGTTGGTGCGTTCACTTATGCAGAAGTAGTATCAGGTTACACTTCATTCTACCTGGGCGCTAAGTCAGTTTGCCCATCAGTTACAATGGACGTATCATTCACAGGTTCATGGTATGACGAAGCTCTCGAAAAAGAAGCTGCTACTAAGCTGATCAACGGCGGTTGCGTTCTTATTTCACAGCACGCTGACTCCATGGGAGCTCCTACTGCATGTGAAAACGCAGGCGTTCCTAACGTATCATACAACGGAAGCACTCAGGAAGCATGCCCTAACACATTTATCGTTTCATCAAGAATCGACTGGACTCCTTACTATGTATATGCAATCACAGCTGCTCAGAACGACGAAGCTATCGATGCTGACTGGACAGGAACTCTGGAAACAGGTTCAGTAGTACTGACAGACGTAAACACAGCAGCTGCTGCTGAAGGAACAGTTGAAGCGCTGGACGACGTTAAGGCTAAGCTGCAGGCTGGCGAAGTTGAAGTATTTGATGTTTCAACATTTACAGTTGAAGGTAAGGCTCTGAACTCATACATGGCTGACGTAGATACAGATGCTGCATATGAAAAGGATACAGAAGTAATCGAAAACGGAGCATTCAAAGAATCAAAATTCAGATCAGCTCCTTACTTTGAC
Source organism: Lentihominibacter sp. (assembly GCA_045638485.1). Lineage (GTDB taxonomy): Bacteria > Bacillota > Clostridia > Peptostreptococcales > Anaerovoracaceae > Lentihominibacter. Next base: position 8,952 of record JAZUBM010000067.1, read on the forward strand.
CTGCAGATCGATGGTATCAACCTGCTGGATACAAAGTTCTAAATAATGAATATTCATCGAAAGCCCCGGCTTGTCCGGGGTTTTCGTTTAAGGAAAGGTGTTGATCTGTTTGGCCAATAGAGAAGTGGCTGTGTCCCTGAAAGACATTACTAAAGTATTTGGTTCGGTTGTAGCAAATAACAAAGTGAACCTTGATATCTATCATGGTGAGATTTTATCACTGTTAGGTGAAAACGGAAGTGGTAAGACTACATTGATGAATATGCTCTCCGGAATATATTATCCTGATGGAGGGGAAGTATATATCAATGGAGAACTTGCGTCTATCCATTCACCAAAAGAAGCATTCGGCTATGGAATAGGTATGATTCATCAGCATTTTAAGCTGGTGGATGTTTTTACTGCGGCCGAAAATATTATACTTGGATTGAAGGAAGAAAAGAAGCTTGACCTGAAAAAGGCAGCTGAAAAAATCCGTGAGATTTGTGATACTTATGGATTTGATATTGATCCTGAAAAGAAAATATATAACATGTCCGTTTCAGAAAAGCAGACTGTTGAAATCGTAAAGGTTCTCTACAGAGGAGCAGATATCCTTATATTGGACGAGCCTACAGCAGTACTGACTCCACAGGAAACTGAAAAGCTTTTCGCTGTTCTCAGAAACATGAGAGCTGCAGGAAAAACTGTTGTTATCATTACTCATAAGCTTCATGAAGTACTTGCCATCTCAGACCGTGTAGCTGTTCTGAGAAAGGGTGAATTCGTAGGTGAAATGGTAACTGCAGAAACTAATGAACAGGAAATGACTAACATGATGGTTGGCAGAATGGTAAATCTCAATATTGAAAGACCTGAACCTGTCGACCCTAAACCTCGTATTAAAATAGAAAATCTTACAGTCAAGAGTCAGGATGGTATCTTGAAGCTTGATGATGTTTCATTTACAGCCAATTCCGGAGAAATCCTCGGTATCGCGGGAATTTCCGGATGCGGTCAAAAAGAATTGCTGGAAGCTATTGCAGGCCTTCAGCCGGTTGAAAGCGGAACTATTGAATATCTCGACGACAATGGAGAGGCTGACAACTTAATCGGTAAAGACCCGCTGCAAATTGCTGCAATGGGTGTTGCACTTTCCTTCGTACCGGAAGACAGACTGGGTATGGGTCTTGTGGCAAACATGGACTTAACAGATAACATGATGCTCAGATCTTTTAGAAAGGGAAAATCATTCTTCACAGATAGAAAATCACCTAAGGAACTGGCTGAAAGAGTTGTGGACGAGCTTGAAGTAAGTACTTCCAGTCTTTCAACACCTGTAAGAAAGCTTTCCGGCGGTAACGTTCAAAAGGTACTGGTAGGTAGAGAAATCGCTTCTGCTCCGACAGTACTGCTTTCCGCATATGCGGTTAGAGGTCTTGACATCAACTCATCATATACTATTTACGATCTGCTTAATCAGCAGAAGAAAAAGGGTGTTGCAGTTGTTTATGTAGGTGAGGACCTTGACGTCCTTATGGAACTGAGTGATAGAATTCTTGTTCTTTGCGGTGGCAAAGTCAGCGGAATCGTTGATGGAAGAACTGCAGATAAGAATAAGATTGGTATGATGATGACAAAGGTAGGAGGTGCAGACAATGAGTAAAGTTAATAAAGAACCGCTGCTGCACATAACAAAGAGAAAAGAACTGCCTTTGAAGCAGACATGGATGATTAGAGTAGGAGCAATTATTGCCGCTCTGATCGTATCTGCTATCGTTACAATGCTGTTGACAGGAGAAGATCCTTTTGGCGTATTCGGTACAATGATTTACGGTGCTGTTGGAACTGAAAGAAAGCTAATAATCCTCTTCAAGGAACTGGCTGTACTTCTCAGTGTTGCATTGGCACTTACTCCGGCATTTAAGATGAAATTCTGGAACCTGGGAGGCGAAGGACAAATCCTTATGGGTGCTTGGGCGACTGCCCTTTGCATGATCTATTTAGGTGATGCTATTCCTAGCTTCCTGCTGATAATCATATGCCTGGCTGCGGCTATCGTTTGCGGTGCTGTTTGGGCTATGATTCCGGCTTTCTTTAAAGCTAAGTGGAATACTAATGAAACTCTGTTCACACTGATGATGAACTACGTGGCAATTCAGCTGGTAGCTTACTTCATCGTACTGTGGGAAGTTCCTAAAGGATCCGGTAAGGTTGGTATTATCAATCAGTCTTCCATGGCCGGATGGCTGCCGTACCTGGGTACAAACAGCTATTTGTTAATCGTTATCTTTGTGGCGCTGATAACTGCAGGAATGTACGTTTACCTCAAGTACAGTAAACATGGATATGAAATTACAGTAGTAGGTGAAAGCCAAAGAACTGCAAGTTATGTTGGAATCAAAGTTGATAAGGTTATCATCAGAACACTGCTTCTGTCAGGTGCTATCTGCGGATTTACAGGATGGATGATGGTATCAGGTGTCGACCATACTATAACTACTACATTGGCAGGTGGAAGAGGATTCTTGGGAATCATGGTATCTTGGCTGGCACAGTTCAATGTAGTTGCAATGATTTTCGCTGCTATGCTCATCGTATTCCTGGAACAGGGAGCGGGAGAAATCTCAACTATGTTCGGTCTGAATCAGTCATTTGCTGATATCATCACCGGAATAATCCTGTTCTTTATTATTGGATGCGAATTCTTCATAAACTATAAGGTTCATGTAAGAAAGAAATCAGGAAAGGAGGAAGCGTAAATGTTTGATTTAGTTGCGTTTATTCCTCGTGCGGTAATGCAGGGCATGCCGTTGCTCTTCGGTTGTACCGGAGAAACAATTTCCGAAAAAGCAGGAAGTTTGAACCTGGGTATCCCGGGAGTTATGTATGTAGGCGGTATTTGTGGAGTAATAGGATCATTCCTCTATGAACAAGCATGCGTGGGACCTTTAAATCCTTTCCTAGCATTATTTATACCGTTGTTATCATGCCTGATCGGATCACTGCTCATGGGTATTTTATTTAGTGTACTGACAGTTACCCTCAGAGCTAACCAGAATGTAGTAGGTCTTGCAATGACCACATTCGGCGTTGGTTTCGGTAACTTCTTTGGAGGATCACTGATCAAGCTGACAGGTGGAGCTGTTCCATCAATTGCTCTTTCAGAGACAAGCAGATTCTTCAGCAGAAAGCTGCCTTTTGCAGATGATTTGGGATGGGTAGGAGACATCTTCTTCTCATATGGATTCTTAACATATACTGCAATTGCCATTGCTATCATTACTGCTTATGTGCTTAAGAAGACAAGAGTTGGCCTTCAGCTTCGTGCTGTAGGAGAAAACCCTGCAACAGCAGATGCTGCAGGTATCGATGTTAATAAGTATAAGTATATTGCAATTTGTGTGGGTTGCATGATCGCAGGACTGGGTGGTCTGTTCTATGTAATGGATTACGCTAGTGGCGTATGGTCAAACGATGCATTCGGTGATAGAGGATGGCTGGCAATCGCACTGGTTATCTTCACCCTTTGGAAGCCTAACTTCGCAATTTTCGGTTCTATCATCTTTGGTGGACTGCTTATTCTGCACTTATTTATTCCTGGTGCGGGAATGGCGGTTAAGGAACTGTATAAGATGCTTCCATACATCGTAACAATTGTAGTACTGATCTTCACAAGTGTTCGTAAGAGAAGAGAAGACCAGCCACCTGAAAGTCTGGGACTTCCATACTTCCGAGAGGATCGATAAAGACAATAAAAAAATCGGGATACTTAGTATCCCGATTTATGTTTTTTGATTATATGCCGTCATAAGCAATTACAGTTTCAACATCAAGTCCTTCTAAAACACTACGGCCGTTGAGTCCTTTAAGTTCCAGCAGGCATACGATTTTAACAACGGATGAATCCAGCTGATCAAACAGTTTCACAGCTGCATTGAGAGTACCACCTGTTGCAATGAGATCGTCGATTAAAACTATTCTTGAACCCGGCTTAACATCTTCTTTGTGGATTTCGATTTCCGCAGTACCGTATTCCAATTCATATTCCTGACTTACAGTTGCCCTAGGTAACTTACCTTTCTTTCTTACAGGGATAAAAGGTTTTCCTAGGTTATATGCGATAGGCATTCCAAAAATAAAGCCACGTGATTCGAGTCCTGCAATGGCATCGAAATCTAGACCTTCAAGCTTTGCTTGCATTTCATCGATGGCAAGCTTCAGTCCATCGGCATCGCCTACAACAGAAGTGATGTCTCTGAAGATGATGCCCGGTTCTGGGAAATCAGGGATATTGGTAACGTACTCTTCTATCTTTTTCATTTCGTAATTCTCCGTTCTATGATATAATTGCGACAACATCGCATAAAATATGCATCTATTATACCATATTAAAAACAAGGAGTGATGAAAAAAATGATATATATACATTTAGCGGAAGGATTTGAAGAAATTGAAGCACTGACAGCTGTTGATGTTCTAAGAAGAGCAGACATCGATGTGCAGACAGTTTCAATCACTGGAAACAAGATGGTAAACGGAACCCATGGAATTTCCGTTGAAGCTGATATCCTCTATGAAGAAGCAGACTATCCATCATGTGAAATGATCGTTCTTCCGGGAGGACTGCCGGGGGCGGATTACTTGGAAGCTCATGAAGGTCTTGCAAAGCACATTGTGACTTTTGCAAAGGACGAAAGCAAAAAGCTGGCTGCCATTTGCGCAGCACCCCAGGTATTTGGAACTTGCGGAATTTTAGAAGGTAAAAGTGCCACTATTTATCCGGGAATGGAAAGCCATCTAAAAGAAGGAAAGGCTACAGGGGAAAACGTTACTGTAGATGGAAACATCATCACAGGAATGGGTCCTGCCATAGCAATGGAATTCGCATTGAAGCTGGTAGAAGAAATTAAAGGGAAGGAAGCTGCCGAGGAAGTGGCGGCAGGGATGCTTTACGATAGGAGATAAACATGGATGCTTATAAAGTTGATTTTCATATCCATACCCACTATTCCGACGGTAGGGCTACACCGGTAGAAATTGTCAAAAAGGCTAAGGAACTTGACTATGACATGATTGCCATTACAGACCATGACGGTGTGGACGGTATCAAGGAAGCTCTTATAGCAGGTGAAACTGCTGAGATAAAAGTAGTGCCGGGAATTGAACTGGCAACGGAGACTGAAGAGGGTATTGGACTGCATATTTTAGGATATTATTTCGACCATGAAAACCCTCATCTTAAAGAGGTTCTCACTGTTTTAAAAGAACGCAGAGACACGAGAAACAGGAAACTCATCGGTGTTTTAAACGATATGGGTTATGAAATATCCATGGAGGACTTGGAGAAAAAACAACCTAATGGATTCATCGGAAAGCCTGTAATTGCAAGAGTTCTGGAAGAAAAGGGTTATGTAAGTTATTTCAAGGATGCATTTAAAAAAGGACAGCTCTTGGAAAGTGATGAGGCCAAGGCGATTAAGAAAGAAAAACTTCAGGCCTCTGAAGCAATCGAGCTTATCAAAGAAGCCGGAGGTATAGCAGTACTGGCCCATCCAATTCAGACAAAAGGCATCGGCGAAAAGGGCAGCGATGAATTCTATGCAAACCTGGATTCTATAATCAGAACACTGAAGAAGCAGGGTTTAAAGGGCCTTGAATGCTATCATCCTGATCAAAACCATGAGCAGACTATGAAGTTCATTGAATTGGCGGAGAAATATCATCTTCACATTACAAGAGGATCTGATTTTCATGGAAAGGACTTTGCTGAGGCTGACCCTACGGCATAAAATCCCATCCTCTGGGAACAATAAACAGAAAATAATTCCCGGGAGGGAAAAAATCTCAGAGGAGTATTATGAAAAACAAGTTTACGGACAAAAAGACGGAGCCGGTCCCCGCAAGGGGAAAGGTAATATTTTTAATGATGATCCTGCTATTGGCAGGATCTGTCGCTTTAGGGGTAGCGATATCTCCATGGTGTATCACAGTGGATGGTAAGACGGTTGCCGTAGTTGCATCCAAGGAGGATGCAGAAAAGGCTATTGAGGCTGTAATTGTTCAAGATGATGAAGAAGAGGATGTCCTCGATATTCAAGTCATGGAAAAAGCAGAAACAGAAAAGATAATCTTTAAAAACGGTGGTGATTTACCTGACGTGATGACAGTGGCAGAGGCAGAAAAAGAACTTGCCTATGGCAACGATGGAAAAAGCTATTTGACGGTGGTCGTTACTAAAGAAGAAACAGAACGTGAACTTATAGAATTCAAAGAAGAAGTTAAGCCTGAGCCTAAGCTACATGTGGGAGAAGAACAAGTAGCTGTTAAAGGCGAAGAAGGAATCAAACAAATTAAAAAAGTAGCTGTATATGAAAATGGCGAAAATGTGGAGGAACAAGTAGTAGAAGAAGAATTGGTGAAAGAACCTGTGGAACAGGTCGTTCTTGCAGGAACTAAAGCCTATGATGGGTACGGAGGAAGCAGCGTAGTGGAAGATCATGGTGTTTCGTATGATGAAGATGCTACGTATGAAGAACTGAAACTACCGGTTGATACCACATATGTTTCATCGCCATATGGCCCGAGATGGGGAAGAATTCACCAGGGATTAGACTTTGGATTGGCGCAAGGAAACAATATATATGCAGCCGATGGTGGCAAGGTTTATTCCGCGGGTAGCTGCGGAGGGTACGGCAATTTAGTGAAGATTGACCATGGTAACGGAATGCAGACTTATTATGCCCACTGCAGCGAGATTTTGGTGAGCGAGGGACAGCAGGTTGGGGCCGGAGAAGTAATAGCTCTGGTCGGTTCGACAGGCAACTCCACAGGACCTCACCTTCATTTCGAAGTAATTATAAACGGAGTGAGGGTAGATCCTCTAAACTTCCTTGATGTGGATTGATTTTTTACAGTCACTTCGATTGAATAAACTGAATAGATATGTTATCATAAAGAACGGGTATGCCTACCCGTTCTTTTAGTATGCAATTTTTAATAAAAGGGAAAGAATAGAGGAAAATTAATGGCTTTTTTCAGAGACATTAGAGAAGATATAAAAGCTGTCGTTGAGAAAGACCCGGCAGCAAGAAACGGATTTGAAGTACTGCTGTGTTACCCCGGTGTTTGGGCGTTGATTTTTCATAAACCGGCACACTGGATGTACATGCACAATATGAAATTATTGGCGAGAATGATATCACAGATATCAAGATGGTTTACAGGTATCGAAATCCATCCGGGAGCTACCATCGGTAGAAGATGTGTTATCGACCATGGTATGGCAGTGGTAATCGGTGAAACATCAGAGATTGGCGATGATGTTACCATCTATCAGGGTGTAACTCTCGGCGGTACAGGGAAGGATACAGGTAAGAGACATCCAACCATCGGAGATAGAGTAGTAATCTCATCCGGTGCTAAGATATTAGGGCCTTTTAAGGTTGGAAATGATGTTAAGGTGGGCTCCGGTTCAGTTGTTTTAAAAGAAGTTCCTGATGGTTGTACTGTTGTAGGTATACCGGGAACTATTGTAAGACAGCACGGCAAACCGACATCGGAACTTGACCAGATAGATATGCCGGATCCTATCGCAGTTGAACTGGAATGCTTGAGAAGACGAATTGTAGAGCTGGAGAAGATTCTTTGCGAAAGAGAACTGGTGGAAGAAGGGCACCACATGTGCGTATCGTGCAGAGAGGACTGCATGTTTGAAACTATCATCGAGGAAATGGCAACAGGTAAGCTCAATACCATCTATGGTGAAAGAGCCATGAGAATAAAAGAAAAGCAGGAAGAACTCCTGAAAGAAATAAAAGACGCTGAAAACAAATAAGAAGAAAAAACGGAGGAATAAGGATGAAAATTTACAATACACTGACAAGAAGAAAAGAAGAATTCGTACCTATTGAAGAAGGTAAGGTAAAGATGTATGTCTGCGGACCTACAGTATACAACTTCTTCCACATCGGTAACGCAAGACCATTCGTAGTATTTGACACTATGAGAAAATATCTGGAATACAGAGGATACAAAGTTAAGTTCGTACAGAACTTCACAGACGTTGACGATAAGATCATCAACAGAGCAAAGGAAGAAGGAATCACTGCAGGGGAAGTAAGTGAAAAGTACATCGAAGAATACTACAAGGATGCAGCGGCTCTCAACGTAAAGAAGGCTAACGTACATCCTAAGGTAACTGAAACAATGCAGGACATCATCAACTTTGTACAGGAACTGATCGACAAGGGGTATGCTTACGAAGTTGACGGAGACGTTTACTACAGAACAAGAAAGTTTGAAGGATACGGTAAGCTTTCAGGAAAGAACATCGACGATTTGATTGCAGGCGCAAGAATTGCCGTAGGAGAAGACAAGGAAGATCCACTGGACTTTGCACTTTGGAAGAAGAGAAAAGAAGAAAGTGAAATCGCTTGGGAATCACCATGGGGAATGGGAAGACCTGGTTGGCACATCGAATGCTCAGCTATGTCAAAGAAGTACCTGGGTAAGACAATTGATATCCACGCAGGCGGAGAAGACCTTCAGTTCCCACACCATGAAAACGAAATTGCACAGTCAGAAGCATGCAACTGCCAGACATTTGCAAACTACTGGATGCATAACGGATATATCAACATCGACGGAACTAAGATGAGTAAGTCACTGGGTAACTTCAAGACTGTAAGAGACCTGCTTGAAAACTACGATGGAGAAACTCTCAGATTCTTGATTCTCAGCGGACACTACAGAGGACCTATCGACTTCAGCCCTGAAATCCTGACTCAGTCAGAAAACGGTCTGAAGAGAATGAGAAACTCTAAGAGCAACTTGAAGCACCTGATCGCTTCCGGAGAAGGCTCAATGACAGATGCAGAAAAAGAAGCTCTGGCAGGATTTGATGCATACAGAGATAAGTTTATCGAAGCTATGGATGACGACCTGAATACAGCTGATGCTATTTCAGTAGTATTTGAACTGATCACAGCTATCAATACAGCAGTTAAGGATGGAGCTTCAAAGGAATTCGCTCAGAAGGCTCTCGACTTCCTCCACGAACTTACAGCAGTACTCGGACTGCTTCAGCAGGAAATCGAAGAAAAGGTTGAAATCGAACCTGAAGTTCAGGCTCTCATCGATGAAAGACAGGCTGCAAGAAAAGCAAAGGACTTCGCAAGGGCTGATGAAATCAGAGACATCCTGAAGGCTCAGGGAATCACTCTTAAGGACACTCCTCAGGGCGTACAGGTAATCAGAGACTAATACAGATCGGCGTTATCGGTAAACGAGAAAATATGGAAATTAACGAATTAAAGAAACTCAATACAACGGCGCTGGCATACATGGGAGATGCGGTTTACGAGCAGGCAGTACGCGAACATATCTTGGGAAAGGGAGTTCCGGATGTCAACAGGCTTCATAGATTGGCGACAAGCTATGTCAGTGCGCCGGCGCAGGCTAAAATAATAAAATCGCTATTTGACGATTTGACGGAAGCCGAGCAATCCCTAGTTAAAAGAGCCCGCAATCGTAAGTACAATACCAAGGCGAAGAACGCCGATCCGGTAACTTATAAATGGGCTACAGCACTTGAAGCTTTGATAGGGTATTTGCACTTATCAGGTGATATGGAAAGGCTCAGCTGGCTGCTTGCAAAGGCTATCGAAATTGCTGAGAGTAAGTAATGAAATCAGCTTCAAGGAGTGAGAAGAATGACTAAAACTAAGAATAAAAAGCAGTACAGAAATAAGACCGGCGAAATGTTATTCGACTATATCAAGACAAATCAGCAGTATACTGATGAAAATAGACGCAGACAGGAAGAAGAAGGTGTTAAGACAGTAGGCCTTAAGAATCTTAACACTATGGAAAAAACTTGTATCGTCATAATCGTTCTTGGCGTAATCGGTCTGATAGTTAAGTATGTGATTTTATAATCGTTGAAGTTGTAGTGGTGCCATCGGTGCCCAATAGGAGAAGAGAAAATGAGTAAAGCAGACGTTTTGTTTGTGAATATGTGTCAGGAAATCCTGGACAACGGATATTCAAGTGAAGGACAAGAAGTAAGACCTAGATGGGAAGATGGTGCTCCGGCTCATACCATCAAGCGTTTCGGTGTAGTTAACAGATATGATCTTCAGGAAGAGTTCCCTGCTCTTACGCTGAGACCTACTGCTATTAAAACAGCGGTTGATGAGATGCTGTGGATATGGCAGAAAAAGTCCAATAATATCAAAGACCTCAGAGGCAAGATTTGGGACTCATGGGCTGATGAAAACGGATCTATCGGTAAGGCTTACGGTTACCAGCTGGGTGTAAAGTACAAGTTCCCTCATGGTGAAATGGACCAGGTTGATAATGTTCTTTGGCAGCTGAAGAACACTCCTTATTCAAGACGAATAATGACAAACATATATAACTTCGCGGACCTTACAGAAATGGGTCTCGAACCATGCGCTTACAGCATGACATTCAATGTAACAGGAAATAAGCTCAACGCAATTCTCAATCAGCGTTCACAGGATATCCTGGCAGCTAACAACTGGAACGTGGTGCAGTATGCAGTTCTCGTACATATGCTGGCTCAGGTATCGGGACTCGTTCCGGGAGAGCTTGTTCATGTCATCGCTGATGCTCACATTTATGACAGACACGTGGATATCATCAAAGAATTGATTTCAAGACCGCAGTATCCTGCACCGAAGTTCAGTCTCAACCCTGAAATCAAGAACTTCTATGATTTCACCATTGATGATATCAAGATTGAAGACTATCAAAAGAACCCTCAGATTTTAGATATTCCTGTAGCAGTATAAGGAGATAAAATGAACGCAATCGTAGCAGTCGACCAAAACTGGGCTATAGGTAAGGATGGAGACCTTCTCTGCCACCTGCCCGGAGACCTGAAATATTTTAAAGAAAAAACAGTAGGCAATGTTAATGTGGTAGGCAGAAAGACACTGGAATCTTTTCCGGGAGGAAAACCTTTGCCTAACAGAACAAACATCGTTATAACAAGAAACCCTGATTACGAAGCGGAAGGTTGCATAATTTGCAAATCTAAGGAAGAGGTTCTGGAAAAGGTCAAAGAGTATGACACTGACAATGTGTTCATCTCCGGAGGAGCTGAAATTTACAAGCAGTTTATGGATGAGTGTGACCATTTCTATGTAACTAAGATTTATAAAAGCTTCGAAGCAGACAGATATTTCCCTAATCTTGATGAAATGGGATTCGTAGTTACATGGGAAAGCCCTCTTCAGGAGGAAAAAGGCATCACTTATAGATTTTTAAAATATTCAAGACCGTAAGGGGAAGAAATGTCAGAAATTATAATCGGAAGAAACGCCGTAACAGAGGCGTTGAAAAACAATAGAGAAATAGAAAAAATCACCGTTGCAAAGGGTGCAGAAGGCTCAGTTAAGCAGATCGTTGCCAAAGCAAAGGATAAGAAAATTCCACTGTATTACAGCGAGAAGGCTCGTATGGACAAGCAAGCAGGCGGTGGTGCTCATCAGGGCGTTATTGCGGTAGTATCTGACTATCAGTACTGCACTGTTGACGATATTCTGCAAAGAGCAGCTGATCGCGGAGAAAAGCCATTTATCATCATTTTGGATGGGCTTGAAGATCCTCATAATCTGGGTGCTATCATGCGTACCGCTGAATGTGCCGGTGCTCACGGTATCATCATTCCGAAGCGCAGATCCGTTTCTGTTACTGAGACTGTTGCAAAGACATCAGCAGGAGCTGTAGAGTATATGCTTTGCGCTAAGGTGACTAATATAGGCAATACTATTGACGAACTGAAAGACAAAGGAGTATGGATAGGTGCCTGCGATATGGGCGACAGCATGTATTATCAGCAGGACCTGACAGGTGCCATTGGAATCGTTGTCGGAGGAGAAGGTTCAGGCGTGAGTCGTCTCGTTAAAGAGAAGTGTGACTTCGTGGTTTCAATACCGATGAAGGGAAATATTACTTCACTGAACGCTTCAAATGCAGCGTCAATTCTCATGTACGAAGTGGTAAGACAGAGATTATAAGTTGCGAAAACAAACAGAGGTTAGTAATGATGAAAGTAGACAACGGCTATTCCGATAAAGAACTTGCTCTGATGGCTCAGGGTGGCAATCTTGATGCGGAAGAGACGCTGATGAGAAAATACAAAGGGACTGTCAAGGTGAAGGCAAACATGTATTACATGGTTGGAGCTGATGAAGACGACATCGTTCAAGAAGGGATGATAGGTCTTCTCAAAGCCATAAGACAGTATGATCCCGATAAAGAGGCGGCTTTTGGTACGTTCGCGAGTATCTGTATTACGAGACAGATAATCAGTGCCATTAGATCTGCGGATAGGGACAAACATAAGGCGTTGAATACCTATGTCTCCCTAAATGATCCTTTAAAATCAGAGAGTGGAGAGATAACTTTGGAAGAAACTCTCAAGAACAATACAGCAGAAAACCCTGAAACTTTACTGGTCATAAAGGATGTCGTGAATTATATACTCCATAATGGAGAAAATATCTTCAGTGACTTGGAAATGGAAGTCGTAAATGAGGTTATTAAGGGAAGGGATTACGAGAAAATAGCTAAGAAATTGGGCAAGAATATTAAGTCTGTAGACAACGCAATGCAGCGTGCTAAGAAGAAGATCATTGAGTACTTGAGGCATTGATATTTATTGACATTGATTGGAAAATATAGTACGATGACTATGATTGGCGTGCTGCTGTAGCTCAGTCGGTAGAGCACTTCATTGGTAATGAAGAGGTTCGGCAGTTCAAGTCTGCTCAGCAGCTCCATTATTTTTGATTTTTAGGAGGAAATAACAAGATGGCAAAAGCAAAATTTGAAAGAACTAAGCCGCATGTAAACATCGGAACAATCGGTCACGTTGACCACGGTAAGACAACTCTGACAGCTGCAATCACAACTACACTGCAGAACAGATACGGTCTGGGTGAAAAGGTAGCATTCGACGCTATCGACAAGGCTCCAGAAGAAAAAGAAAGAGGTATCACTATCTCAACTGCACACGTTGAATATGAAACTCCAAACAGACACTATGCACACGTTGACTGTCCAGGACACGCTGACTATGTTAAGAACATGATCACAGGTGCTGCACAGATGGACGGAGCTATCCTGGTAGTAGCTGCAACAGATGGTCCAATGCCACAGACAAGAGAACACATCCTGCTGTCAAGACAGGTAAACGTACCATACATCGTAGTATTCCTGAACAAGTGCGACATGGTAGATGACGAAGAACTTCTGGACCTGGTAGAAATGGAAGTAAGAGAACTGCTCGACCAGTATGAATTCCCAGGAGATGACACTCCAGTAATCAGAGGATCCGCTCTGGAAGCACTGAACAACCCAGAAGGACCATGGGGAGACAAGATCGTTGAACTGTTCGAAGAAGTAGACGCATACATCCCAGAACCAGAAAGAGACAACGATAAGCCATTCATCATGCCAGTAGAAGACGTATTCTCAATCACAGGAAGAGGTACAGTAGCTACAGGAAGAGTAGAAAGAGGCGTTGTTAAAGTATCAGACGAAGTAGAACACGTAGCATTAACAGAAGAATCAAGAAAGATCGTAGTAACAGGCGTAGAAATGTTCAGAAAACTTCTTGATCAGGCAATCGCAGGCGATAACATCGGCGTACTTTTAAGAGGGGTACAGAGAACAGAAATCGAAAGAGGACAGGTACTTGCTAAACCCGGCAGCATCAATCCTCATACACATTTCACAGGCGAAGTATACGTACTTACAAAAGAAGAAGGCGGAAGACATACACCTTTCTTCAACGGATACAGACCTCAGTTCTACTTCAGAACAACAGACGTTACAGGCGTTTGCCAGCTTCCGGAAGGCACAGAGATGTGTATGCCGGGCGATAACGTAGAAATGACTAAGTCGGAGGCCAAGCGGTCTTAGGAAGACAAGCAACTATTGCA
>JAZUBM010000068.1:0-4159 GCA_045638485.1 Lentihominibacter sp.
TAAGAGATTTCTTTGACGGAAAAGAATTAAAAAATGAAGTTTGTGTAAAATGTGCTAATGGTCAAAAGTGCGAAAAAGAAAATAACGGGAGATGTTTTTGATTTATATTTACAATAAGTAATTATATAATGTAATTTTCTCGTTTTTTCGACTGAATATATGAATAAACTGTTAACAATTTGACGTTAATATTGCAAAGTTTTAATAATATGGTAAAATATTCTCGTGTAGTAAAAGAGTTCACAAAACAAAATTCACTCTTAAATTTATATGGGGGTATTTTAATGAGAGTACGCAAGCAGGCTGTCGGTGAAAGAAACATCGTCGGTCAGAGAATCGAAGAAAAGAGAAAGAGCATCGGTATGAAGCAGAAAGATTTACTCACTCAGCTTCAGGTTGCCGGAATCGATCTTAACGCTTCGGGTCTTTCCAAGCTTGAAGGACAAATTCGCAGTGTTACAGATAAAGAACTTATCGTAATTGCGAAGACACTCAACGTTTCTGTTTTGTGGCTTCTTGGTCTTTCAGACGAAGAATAATTTTTAAGTCAGAACATCCACTTTAAAGGTGGGTGTTTTTGATTTATAAAAAGGTTTTTTAGAATATTATTTGTTGATTTATGAATTAAAATATGTTATAATACGTGAAGAAATTTTAGGGAGTGTTATCTATGATTTATGCAAACATCAACTCTTTTGTAAAATATGCTCTTGACTGTAAATTGATTGAGGAATCAGACAGATATTATGTTATAAACACTGTTCTTGATATTCTGAATCTTGATGAATTTATTGAAACAGATGAGTGCCCTCAGTTGTCACTTGAAGAAATTCTTGATAATTTCCTTAGTTTTGCAGTTGAAAACAATCTTATTGACGATAACATTACTGAGAAAGATTTGTTCGATACTCGTATTATGTCAACAGTTACACCAAGACCTTCGCAGGTAATAGGGGAGTTTAATAAACTTTATGAAACTTCACCCGAGAAAGCAACAGATTATTTCTATAAACTTTCCTGTGATTGCGATTACATAAGACGTTACAGAATAAAGAAAGATATGAAATGGGTTTATCCCTGTGAATACGGTAACATCGACATCACAATAAATCTTTCTAAACCTGAAAAAGACCCGAAAGCAATTGCAGCTGCAAAAAATGCAAAACAGAGCAGTTATCCTAAATGTATGCTTTGCAGAGAAAACACAGGTTACAGAGGCAGAATGAACTATCCCGCACGTCAGACACTTCGTACTGTACCTGTGACCCTTAATGGCACAGAAAGCAGTTTCCAGTATTCACCTTATGTTTACTATAATGAGCATTGTATTGTGTTCAACAATGAACATACACCTATGAAAATTGACAGAAATGCTTTTGCAAAACTTCTTGATTTTGTGTCTTTGTTCCCTCATTATTTTATCGGCTCAAATGCTGATTTGCCCATTGTAGGCGGTTCAATTCTTACACACGACCATTTCCAGGGCGGTCATTACACTTTCGCAATGGCAGAAGCACCTGTTGAAAAAGAATATGTTTTTAAAGGATTTGAAGATATAAATGCAGGTATTGTAAGATGGCCTATGTCAGTAATCAGACTGAACGGTAAAGAAAAGGACAGACTTGTTGAACTTTCTGACAGAATTCTCACTGCTTGGAGAGGATATACAGACGAGGATGCATTTGTTTTTGCTGAAACAGACGGTGAAAAACACAATACAATAACACCTATCGCAAGAAAACGCGGTGACAACTTTGAGATGGACCTCGTTCTGAGAAACAACATTACTACAGATGAACATCCTCTTGGTGTATATCATCCTCATGCAGAACTTCATCACATCAAAAAGGAAAATATCGGCCTGATTGAAGTAATGGGCCTTGCAGTTTTGCCTTCCAGACTGAAAAACGAATTGAAGCTTCTGGAAAATGCGATCCTTGATGAAAAGCCTTTGACAGGGGTTCTTACGAAATACGAAGACTGGGTTGAAGAATTAAAGGGAAGATGCAGCTTCACACCGGAAAATATTGAGATGATTCTGAAGATGGAAGTTGGCAAGGTGTTCTCCAAGGTTCTGAGCCATGCAGGTGTATTTAAAAGAACCCAGGAGGGCGAAGCAGCGTTTGATCGATTTGTTCGCTATGTAAACAGAGAGGTATAATATATGAACATTCTTGTGACCGGCGGTGCCGGATATATCGGCAGCCATACTGCCGTGGAACTTCTGAATGCAGGCCATGATGTAATCATTGTGGATGATTTGTCCAATGCAAAAATTTGTGTCGTTGATCGCATTCGCGATATTACCGGAAAGTGTCCTTATTTCTACCAGATTGACTGCTGCAATGTCAGTGCGCTTAAATCTGTTTTTGAAATGCATGAAATTGATGCAGTCATTCATTTTGCAGGTTATAAGGCGGTTGGTGAAAGTGTAAGAAAGCCTCTGCAGTATTATCGAAACAATATTGACAGCACACTGTCTCTGCTGGAGGTTATGGAACAATTTGGATGCAAGAAACTGGTGTTCTCTTCTTCTGCAACCGTCTATGGTCCCAACAATCCCCATCCTTATAAAGAAGAGATGCCTGCAATCCAGTCCTCTTCTCCCTATGGCTGGACCAAGGTGATGATCGAACGTATTTTGACCGACTACTGCACTGCACACCCTGAATTCTGCGCCATTCTTTTACGCTATTTTAATCCCATCGGTGCCCATGCATCTGGTCTTTTGGGTGATGACCCCAATGGTATTCCCAACAACCTGATGCCTTATATTGGCCGTGTTGCTGCAGGTAAGCTGGAGAAACTGACGATCTTTGGCGGTGACTATGAAACCCCCGATGGTACCTGTCAGCGTGATTACCTGCATGTTGTTGACCTGGCTGTTGGCCATCTGAAGGCTCTGGAATACGCTGCAGGCCATGAAGGTGCTGAGGCCATCAATCTGGGTACAGGTAACGGTATTTCTGTCCTGGAATTGGTGAATGCTTTCCAGAAGGTCAATGGCATCGAACTGCCTTATGTGATCGGTCCCCGCCGCGATGGTGACCTGCCTGCTTTCTGGGCAGATGCTGCAAAGGCGAAGGAACTTCTTGGATGGGAAGCAGTCCATACAGTTGAAGATATGTGCCGCAGTTCCTGGCAGTTTGCCAAGAATGCGTCCATATAGATATCTCTTTCCAATCTTAAACGGGTATCCCGGATCCTTTGATCCGGGATATTCGTTTTTCAGAATTAATGTATCCTTTTAGAATGTGATTGACTATGAAATGCGGTGCGTTTAAAATAGTTATATGTAACGCAGCTCATAAAAGGAGGAAAATAGTATGCAGTGGGAACAACTACTGAGTGATGCACATTATACGAATCATGACGTTCAGGAACGAAAGCCTTTCTGCAGTGATTATGATACCATTATCTGCAGTACGCTCTTTCGCAGACTCCAGGACAAAGCACAGGTATTTCCTCTGGATGAAGATGACTACGTCAGAACACGACTGACACATTCACTGGAGGTTTCTGCCATCGGCAAGAGGCTGGGTGAGTATGTGTTTCGCAAACTGAAGAAAGAAAATAAGGATTCCTGGTTCCTGACACATACAGAGAAGGAATTTTCAGATGTTCTTCTGTGTGCCGGCCTTGTTCATGATATCGGCAATCCACCATTTGGTCACTTCGGTGAATATTCCATTCGGGAATGGTTCCATAATAATCTTCATACTCTTCAGGTTGGAGATCGTTCAGTAACCCAAATACTGTCAAAGTGGCAGAGTCAGGACCTGATTCACTTTGAAGGTAATGCACAGTCGATTCGCTTGCTTTCAAAGAGACCGTAGCTGGGTGCTTATAATGGATTTGATCTGTCCTAGAGAGTCCTTGGCAGCATCATCAAATATCCCGTTTCCTCTGAGGCACTATCTGAGAGCCGGTATAAAAAGATTGGCTATCATTATTCTGAGCGCGAGCTGTTCGATCAGCTCAACAGCACGATGGGCCTGAACGGAGCACGTCATCCGCTCTCATTTCTCCTGGAGGCAGCAGATGATATAGCTTACAGAACATCGGATCTTGAAGATGCCATGGTTAAAAAGGTGATTTCTTATCAGCAGATCGCTGGCATCTTCCAGAACAGAAAGTATGACGGAGAGTATAAAAGGGA
>JAZUBM010000069.1:0-5447 GCA_045638485.1 Lentihominibacter sp.
TATGCAGACGTATCCATGCAGAGATTCGAAACAGTTTTTCCTGCATGCGGTAGCAGCAACAGTGCCATCGAATTTACTTGCGATGAACTGGCTAAGTACTCCAACTCAAAAGGCTGGGTGGATGTCTGCAAATTACCTGAGGAGGAATAAAAAATGTGTGTAGCTATACCCGGTAAGGTAATAGAAATATTCGATAATACAGCAAAAGTTGATTTCAATGGCAATGTTGTCAATGTAAGCACAGGACTTATCGAGCCAAAGGTGGGTCAGTATGTGCTGGTGCATGCCGGATGTGCCATCGAAGTTATGGAGCATGAAAAAGCTCAGGAACTGCTGGAACTTTTCGCAGATCTTGATGCTTTGCAGTAAAAGGGATGGGCAGTAAGGCCTATAGAGAAGAAAAATGGAAATTAGAGAAGTAATTGATTATTTAAAATCATATGATGGGCGAGAGCTGAAGATAATGGAGGTTTGCGGAACTCATACAGCATCCATATTTAAGGCGGGAATCCGAAGCCTTATTTCTGATAAGATAAGACTCATATCAGGACCGGGATGTCCTGTGTGTGTGACGCCGACAGCTTATATTGATAAGTGCATTGAGTATGCAGCGATGGACGGCCACGAGCTGCTGACCTTCGGTGATATGATGAAAGTGCCGGGAACTTCAGACAGCCTTTCTGAAGCAAAGGGCAGAGGTGCGGCTAATATTCAGCTGATGTACTCTCCTTTTGAGGCGATTGAAAAGGCTGAGGCTAATCCTGATAAGACTTATGTAATTGCCGCTGTAGGATTTGAAACGACTGCGCCGGCATATGCGCTTATGCTTCAGGAAGCCAAGAAGCGTGGGCTGACAAATATCAAACTGGTGACAGCGCTTAAGACGGCGATTCCTGCTCTTCATTGGATTTGTCAGAATCAGGAGGATGTAGACGGATTTATATGTCCGGGACATGTAAGTGTTATAACAGGCAGTAGCGTATATGATCAGCTGGCTGAAGAATATGGAAAGCCATTTGTTGTTACAGGATTCGAGGCTGAGCATATACTGGCGTCTTTATATAGAATAGTGAAGCAGATTGAAGCCGGCGAAGGCAAAACAGAAAACTTATATAAGAACGCAGTGAGTACTGATGGTAATCCTAAGGCACTGAAAGTTCTTGAGGAAGTTTATGAACCGGGTCCTGCCATGTGGAGAGGACTGGGCATAATAGATGGTTCCGGACTTTATTTGAGAGATGAGTATGGGATTTACGATGGAGGAAGCAGAGATTTATTTGCAGATATGGAATTGCCTGAAGGATGTTCCTGTGGCGATGTTATCGTCGGTAAGGTGAACCCGGATCAGTGCCCTATGTTCGGCACTGCATGTACTCCGATGAAACCTTTTGGGCCATGCATGGTGTCTTCAGAAGGTGCATGTGGAATCTGGTACAGAAATGTAAATTAAAAATAGAATCGCTTTTAAGGGATTCATTTTAAGGAGATAAATATGAAAATTACAATGGCTCACGGTAGTGGAGGTAAGTCTTCTGCACAGCTGATGAGCGATATATTCGGCAAACATTTTAAAAATGAAACTTTGGATAAGATGGAAGATGCAGCGGTTCTCAATGTTGGCGGCAGAATCGCAGTGAGCACTGACTCATTCGTTGTAACACCGCTTGTTTTCAAAGGCGGAGATATCGGCAAACTTTGTGTATGCGGAACAGTAAATGACATTATGATGATGGGTGCAGTGCCTAAGTATATTACTTGTGGCTTTATCTTAGAAGAAGGTCTTGATACAGAGCTGCTGGATCAGATTGTTGAATCCATGGCTAAACAGGCTAAAGAAGCGGGAGTAACCATCGTGGCAGGAGATACTAAAGTTGTGGAAGGAAACGGTGGACTTTACATTAATACTACAGGAATCGGAGAAATTCCTGAGGGTAGAGATGTAAGCAGTAGCAACTGTAAACCGGGAGACGTGATTATTCTTTCAGGAACCCTCGGTGATCATCACGCATGTATTCTCAGCCACAGAATGGAAATCGAAAACAACATCGAGAGCGATTGTGCGGCACTGGGAGATATAGTAGAAGCACTCTTTGCAGAAGGCGTTGAAGTAAAGACTATGAGAGATGTTACAAGAGGAGGTCTCGGAACTGTACTTAACGAGATTGCTGACAGTTCAGACTGTATGATAACACTGGAAGAAGACGATATTCCTGTATCGCCGGAAGTGCGCGGCTTTGCAGATATATTGGGCCTGGATCCGCTTTATATGGGTAACGAAGGCAAGATGATAGCTATTGTACCTGAAGCAGATGCGGAAAAGGCTTTAGCAGCGGTGAGAGCAACTGAACACGGAAAGAACGCAGCTATCATCGGCAAAATCGAAGATGGTAGCGGCACATATATCAGAACAAGACTTGGTGCAACAAGAAGATTCGACGTACTTTACGGAGAAGGATTGCCTAGAATTTGTTAAAAAGCATTAGTGACAGATATGGAAGCAGACATGAAACTTAAGCAGATAGGTGAGAAGACCTACTATATAGAAAACGATACAAATATAGGAATTTACATGACGGGCCCTGATAGGGTCTGTCTTATTGATACGGGACATCGAGAAGATGGTGAGAAGATTGATAAAATTATTTCGGAGCAGGGTTGGACTATTGATTTTATCATCAATACTCACACACATATCGATCACATCGGAGGCAATGAGTACTTGATGAGTAAATACGGAATACCGACATATTGCACAGATATCGATATGGCATTTGCTCATTATTCGGATTTGGAACCGTCATATATGAATGGCGGTAGACCGGGATCTAAACTTAGACATGTATTTCGTCATCCGGGAAAGATAGGATTTAAGGCGATAGAGGATATTACTCCTGAGGGTGTTTCGGAAGTGGATGGACCGTTAAGAGGCCTAAGCTGGATGCCTCTCAAAGGGCACACATTCGGAATGATCGGTATCAAGACATCTGATGATATCTGGTTTTTGGGGGACTCATATCTCAGTAAGTCATATATGGAAAAGCGTAACTTCGCATATCTATGCGATGTTGAAGAGTATATGGCAAATCTTGAGATGCTGAAGAATCTTGACGGAAAATTGTTTGTTCCATCCCATGGTCTTGCGGAGGAAGATATTACCGAAATTCTGCAGCTAAATGTGGAAAATCAGCAGATGTTGATAGATGCGGTGAAAGAAGCATGCAGCGGTGGTAAGAATACGGGGAAAGATGACTTGCAGGAAGACTTCAGAGGCGTGGGTCTTGATCGTATTTTGCAGCAGATGTATGAAGTTACAATGCTAAGAAATAACGAAGCCAATCACGTACTTTTATCTTCGACCGTTAAATGCTATTTAACTTATCTGGAAGACAGAGGAGAAATAGAGTGTGGCTTTGAAGATAATGTGATGGTGTGGAAAATAGTTAAATAAATGAATGAGTTTGGCGAGGTGCTTGCACCTCGCTTTTGTTTTACATGGGACAGACTGAGTTTTAAATGAGAAGAGCTGAATTTTGCACGAAATTGCTCGAAAATGAAAGAAATTGATTGACTTTGGCGATAGCCATGATATACTGTTTATGGCAATTGGAGGGGAGAAAAATGCTACAGAATCTTAGACATGAAAGGATCCTGAAGCAACTGGAAATAAACCATGAAGTCAAGGTGACGAAATTGGCGAAAGAGCTGAATATCAGCGAGTCTACCATAAGAAGAGACATCGCCGAACTTGACAAAATGGGGAAACTGAAGAAGGTGTTCGGAGGTGCTGTGCCAAAGGTCAGCGATATGATTTCCGCACCTACCGATGTTGCTGAAAGAGATCAGATAAACACAGAAGAAAAAGAGCGTATAGCTAAGTATGCGGCCACTCTGATAGAGGACAATGATTTTGTATATATCGATGCCGGAACTACCACGTACCGTATGATAGATTACCTTGAAAACAATAAGGCTACATATGTGACAAACGGAATTGTAAATGCTAGAATGCTGGTTCAGAAGGGATTCAATGTCTTCATGATTGGCGGAACCTTAAGACCTATGACAGAGGCGGCAGTCGGACCTTCAGCTATTGAAGCTCTCAGGAGATATAACTTTACAAAATGCTTTATGGGAACAAATGGAATTGACTTGAACAGAGGATTCTCCACACCTGATATCAGCGAGGCGGCAATGAAGACAGCGGCTATTGAGCAGTCATGTATTTCATTCATTCTTGCCGACCATACTAAGTTTGGGTTGGTGTCATCGGTGACTTTTGCAAAGCTCGGTGAGGCTTATATCATTACTGACAGAGTTGATGATGAGACTTATCAAAGAGAAGCATTAATTCAAAAAATAGTATAAAAATCAAATTAATATATTTATAAGAGTGAGATGACTTTTAGGAGGAGTAAAAAATGATTAAAGTTGCAATCAATGGATTCGGAAGAATTGGTAGATTAACTTTCAGAAAGATTTTCGGAGACAGCAATTATGAAGTAGTTGCTATCAACGATTTAACAAGTCCTGATATGCTGGCATACCTGTTAAAGTATGACTCAGTTCAGGGCGCTTATAGAGATCACACTGTGGAAAACGATGAAAATTCAATCACAGTTGACGGAAAGCAGATCAGAATTTATAGCGAAGCTGATCCTTCAAAGTTGCCATGGGGTGAACTGGATGTAGACATCGTTCTCGAATGTACAGGTTTCTTCGCATCAAAGGCTAAGTCACAGGCGCATATCGATGCAGGCGCTAAGAAGGTTTTGATTTCTGCTCCTGCAGGAAACGACCTTCCAACTATCGTTTATGGTGTAAACCATGAAACTCTGACTGCGGAGGATAAGATTGTATCAGGTGCGTCATGTACAACAAACTGTCTGGCGCCAATGGCAAAGGTTCTCAACGAATACAGAGAACTGAGAACAGGATTCATGACTACAATCCATGCATATACAGGCGACCAGATGATTCTGGATGGTCCTCACAGAAAGGGCGACTTCAGAAGAGCAAGAGCCGGCGCTATCAACATCGTTCCTAATAGCACAGGCGCTGCCAAGGCAATCGGCCTTGTTATCCCTGAACTGGATGGCAAACTGATCGGATCAGCTCAGAGAGTTCCTGTAGCTACAGGTTCAATTACAATTCTGGACGCTACACTGAAGGATATGACAGATTCAGTAAGTGTTGAAGGAATCAATGAAGCTATGAGAAAGGCTGCTAACGAGTCATTTGGATACTCAGAAGAAGAATTGGTATCAAGTGACGTTATCGGAATGAGCTACGGCTCACTGTTCGATGCTACTCAGACTCTGGCACAGAAGTGCGGAACTCATATTTATGAAGTACGTATCGTTGCATGGTACGACAACGAAATGAGTTACGTATCACAGCTGGTTAGAACACTGAGCCACATGGCAAGCCTCGTTTAATTAGACTCCCCT
>JAZUBM010000070.1:0-11199 GCA_045638485.1 Lentihominibacter sp.
AATGTGGCAGGGATGATAACACGATTAGGAGCAGCTGCTACAGCATTGGCAGTTCTTGATTTGAAGTTCACCCTATGCCTTCTCGCGGCCGGTGTAGTTTTGATAATCGGAACCGGTATAATGCGTGGACTGCTCAAGGAACTAAACAAAAAAGTCAGCGAGCATGAAGGAAAGGTCTCAGCTTTTATCCAAGAAACATTAGAAAACCTGCTTGTGGTGCAGGCTATGGATGCTGCAGACGAGATGAGCAGGAGAGCAGACAAATTCCTTGATGACAGATACCGTGTCCAGAGAAAGCGAAAGAATGTTAGCTTATTTGCCAATACGGGTGTAAGTATCATATCTTATGCAGCTACATTTGCAGCTCTTGTATGGTGTTCATACGGGCTTGTTAAAGGCGTTATGACATTTGGTACACTTATGGCCATAACACAGCTGGTAGGTCAGCTTAGAGGACCGCTTGTAAACATGTCAGGGATTATGCCTCAATATGCTGCTATGACAGCCGCGGCAGAAAGACTTATGGAAATAGAAAACTTGCCTGATGAACCGATGGCTGCAGATACTGACGCAACTGATATATATGACCAAATGACAGCAATATCATGCAGAAACCTGAGTTTCAGCTACGATGAAGATGAGATCCTCGATGATATATCATTCAGACTTGAAAAAGGAACTTTCACTGCAATAACAGGATCTTCCGGAGCAGGAAAGAGTACTATACTCAAGCTTTTGCTGGGTATTTATGCTCCTAATAAGGGAAGTTTGATAATAGAAAAAACTGGAGGAGAGGAAGTAAACCTGGATAGAACCGCAAGGCGCCTCTTTGCATATGTTCCGCAGAAGAACTTATTGTTTAGCGGTACAGTTCGTGAGAATCTGACGGTAGTAAAACCGGAAGCTACAGAAGAAGAAATAAACCATGCGGTATATGTGAGCTGTATGGATGAATATATAGGACAGTTGCAGGCAGGCTTGGATACAGTACTTGGAGAAAAAGGTGCAGGCATATCGGAAGGACAGGCGCAGAGACTTGCTATTGGTAGAGCGATACTGGGCGGCGCACCGATTTTGCTGCTGGATGAAAGTACATCAGCCATAGATCCGGAACTTGAAAAAGAAGTACTTCAACGCATAAAAAATCTGCCTGATCGAACTTGCGTAGCTGTGACACACAGACCGGCAGCTATGAGACTAGCTGATTTGCAGCTCGATATGTATGAAGGACAATTTACTGTGATTTATTGATAGAAGGAAGAAAGTTTGTGTATATATTGAATCGCAACAAGCTGCTCGACTTTCTCAATGAGTAGGTACATTTAACTATCAAAAAACCCCTGTTGTTTATAACAGGGGTTTTGTTGTGCCTCAAATTATTTGTTTTACGCCCCATATCCAATCACTACTGCCAGCAGCAGGAATGCGATGTTTACTACCATCATCAGCGCCTGGATGCCGATTGTGAATTTGAACCACTTAGGGTAGCTTACTACAGTTACGCCCAATGTGATCATCAGCAGTGGGTTTGTAGGGTAGAGCATGTTAGTGAATCCGTCACCGAAGCAGAATGCCTGTACTGCCATCTGACTTGTGAGACCAACAAGGTCTGCCAGAGGTGCGATGATAGGAATCAGCAGGAATGCCTTAGCTGAACCTGAACCGATGAAGAAGTTGAGGATCAGTACCAGCAGGTAGATCATGATGATTGCTCCGAAAGGTCCCATCTGTGTTACTTTGTCTGATACGTAGAACAGGATTGTATCCATGATGCCTCCGTTGCTGATGATCAGCTTAACGGACATTGCCATCAGGATTGGCAGAGCGCTTGGCGCGATGGCACCAACACCGCCTACGAAGTCCTTAAAGATATTACCGCCGTAACGGGAAGCCTTTGCAGCTATAAGTCCGCCAACCAGGAAGAACAGAGCCATCATAGGCAGTGAGAATCCTGAAAGAACCGGAATAAAGAAACCTGCCACTACATAGAGAATTACCAGAACGAGAGCTGTAGCGAAGATCTTTACAGTAGTGCCCAGATACTGCTCGTTTGCCAGAGTAGGCAGAGTGCTCATATCTGAGTATCTTTCTCTCATTGAGGAATCTTCAGCATATATTGAAGACTTAGTCGGATCTTTTTCGATTTTCTTAGCGTAGCGTGACAGGAATGTGTAAAGAATCAGAAAGCTTACGATGAATACCACGATTCTGAAACCCAGTCCTGAGAATGCAGGAAGTCCTGCCAGCTCCTGTGCAACGCCCAGTGTGAATGGATTGAGTGTTGCTGATGAGAAACCGAAGCCTGCAGCCAGGGCACTCATGCCCAGACCTGTCAGTGAGTCCCATCCCATAGCGTGTGAAAGCAGGATAACGATAGGAACCAGTGCAACCAGTTCTTCGAACAGTCCGAATACTGAACCGAAAAGCATGAAGAACAGGATCAGTACTGCCATCAGCTTGTACTTGGAATCCTTGAATCGTTCTACCAGTGTGGACATGATGTACTGGAGCATACCGCTTTTATCCAGTACTGTGAATACGCCGCCGATGATGAAGATGAACAGGATAATTGAAATTACTGTTACTGCGTCGCTGCTCCACAGAACTTCGATAGGTGCTGTGAACCATCTCCAGATTGGGTAGCCGCCTTCACCTGTGAACTGGAAAGTTCCCGGTACGATACTTTCTTTACCATCGATGAGTGTTTTTTCGAATGCGCCTGCAGGGATGATGTGTGTCAGAACACCTGCTGCCATCATCAGGCAGAACAGGATAATTACTGATGTCACGAAGGCTTTCGTGCTTATCTGAATACCTGCATCTGAGTTGTTGTTATTATTGTTTGACATTTGCTTTCTCCTTATTGTAAGTATGCCGCTTATTTCTTGAAGTTATGGGCATAGCCGTTATTGATGTAATCATAGATGACCTTAGCGCCGAATTCGAGAGCATCCACCGGAACTCTTTCGTTAGCGTTGTGGGAAAGATCTGTGAAGTCGTAGTTTTCAGGCAGATTCATTGGTGTGAAACCGTAGCTCTGAACGCCTGCTCTTGCCATGAATCTGGCATCTGTTACTGCCTGCAGTACAAAAGGTACAGGGTAGCCTTCAGGGTCGGCCTTCTTAATGGCTGCAGCCATGCTTTCATAAAGCTTCAGGTCTACACCTGCCATACCTTCATCGTAGTTGAGAACTTCGATTTCGAAGTCGTTTCCGATGAGGGCTTTGATATCTGCTATTGCTTCATCCATAGTGCATTCGGGAACCATTCTCAGGTCGCATTTGCACCATACACTGGATGGAATTACGTTTACTGCGCTTCCGCCGCCTACTACTGTAACGTTGAGACTGTTGTGCATCAGAGGGTCGAACAGGTTGCCTGCTGTACCGAGAAGGTCAAGCAGCTTGTCTGTAAGAGCCGGTTTCAGAAGGAGCTTGATTCCCATGCCGATTACTCCGCCGAAGCTCTTTGACATTTCTTCCAGCATGTATCTTACTGAAGGTGCGATTCTTACAGGAAGTCTGCTTTTGCTCAGCTTGGTGATAGCCTCAGAAAGCCTTTCCATAGCTGTACCGGAGTGCTTCATGGAAGCATGTCCGCCTTCGCCCTTTGCAGTAATCTTGATTTCAGCAACTTGCTTTTCTCCGATCTGGATAGGGTAGAGCTTCTTGCCCATGATCTTCAGTGAAAATCCGCCGATTTCGCCGATGGCATATTTCATTCCTTCAAAGACTTCAGGATGGTTTTCCACCAGATATTTCATACCGTAGTCGGACATGCCTTCTTCATCGCTTACTGCCATGTAGATGATGTCGAATGGGAATTCTTTCTTTTCAGCTACGATGTTGAGCAGAGCTTCGAGCATCATGCCGTGTTCGCCCTTCATGTCGATAGCACCTCTTCCCCAAAGGTATCCGTCTTCAATGATTCCTGCGAAAGGATCTTTCTCCCATTCCTGATCTGCTACAGGGACAACGTCAACGTGTCCGTACATAACGAAAGGTGGGATTGATGGATCAGGATTTGATGACGCGTATTTAGCTATGAGATTAGGTCTCTGTTCATCTCTGCTGATGAGACTTGTTTCAAGACCTGCTTCGTCGAGGAGACCCTTGATGAATTCAATACATTCTCTTTCAGGCTTTTCTCCATTGGTAGTGTCAAACTGTATCAGTTTCTGTGCCAGTGATACAGCATCGAGTTTCATATTTGTCACTTTTTCCTCCATATAATAGCCGGCCTAAAAAGACCGGCTAAATAAATTCTTACTATCTTATTGTGTGCGTCTGTTTTGGCACACCACGATATTATATATCAGTTAGAAACAGTTGTCCAGCATGTCTTGGACGAAGTCATAAAGTGGATTTACTGCACGTGATATGATATAATTAGATGTATTTTTTAAAAGGAGAAACCAAAATGAACGAAACTGTTAACAGATTACCGCTCATAGGAGATAAAGCGCCGGAATTTAAGGCATTGACTACTACAGGAACCATCCGATTCCCTGAAGATTACGAAGGCAAATGGGTGCTCTTGTTTTCCCATCCGTCAGACTTCACATCGGTATGTACTACAGAATTCATGACCTTGGCATCCATGCAGGAGGAATTCGATAAAATAAATGTATCACTCATAGGGTTATCAGTAGACTCATTATATTCCCATATAGCATGGGTGAGAGCCATCGAAAGCTTAGAGTGGAAAGGCATGAAAGGCCTCAAGATCAAATTCCCTTTGATTGCAGACCTGAACACTAAGGTGGCTACTAAATACGGCATGCTCCAACCAAACGTATCAAGCACACAGGCGGTACGCGCGGTATTCGTCATAGACCCTGAAGGAATAGTAAGATCAATCACATATTATCCGTTGACTACAGGAAGAAACTTCGACGAAATCCTGCGAATGGTAAAAGCCCTGCAGAAATCCGACGCTGAGCATTGCTCCACACCTGCAAACTGGTATCCGGGAGACGACGTAATCGTGCCTGCACCGATAACTGTAGACGCCGCAGAAGAAGCAATGTGCAAAGCTGCAGGCTGCGGAGAAGACGGCGATGACATCTATGCATTGGATTGGTTTTTAAGATTTAGGAAAGATAATAAATAGATATATTTTGTGGAAAAAATTGTTGTAGAAAAAACTTGTAAAGTGACTGCTTTGCAAGTTTTTTAGTATGGAGAAATTTCATTTTTTGATGAAAAAGTTACGATATTGTTACGGAACGATTGCTATAATGAAATTTACAATTACGAAAGTTATAATTTGCATACTGGACTAAAATTATCATATATTTATTTGTTATTTTATCCCTGGAGGTACGTTATGGGAAAGAATCGTTTATGGAAAAGAATATTAGTATATCTGATGACATTTATGATGGTCTTCAGCACCATGCCGGCTAGCGTTTTTGCTGTGCCTGAAAGTAGTGCTGACGATATACCGACAAATAATGAAGAACAGATAGGGGATCATTATTTGGTTGACCAGGCCGATGGTACGACCGGAAGTAATATGATTGAGAAAGGTCAAAGCACATCTGTTGACGATAGTGGCTATGACGACGATGAGGATAGTACAGATTGGCGCGTAAGGGTAAATAAAACTATTGAACCTAGCCAGTTAGAAAATAAGTTCAACATTACTCTTACTGTAGAAACAAAAGATGATGTTAAGCAACATACTACTTCAGCAGATGCAGCTGTAGTACTTGTTTTTGATGCGTCCAGCAGTATGTGGAAAAATTATTTAGGTGATAAAACAAGATTAGCTGCTGCAAAGGCTGCTGCAAAACAGTTCATTACTGAATATGCTGATACTGAAGGTGGAAATAGATACATATCTATTGTATATTTCTATGCAAATAGTGTTACCCATTTAGGATGGACAAAGGTTGATAAGAATAATTTGACACCAATAATAAGTAAGATTGACTCTATACCGGGCAGAGAAATGAACTATAGCGGCACAAATATTGAAGCAGGATTTTTATCAGCTATAGATTTACTTAATTCTGAAACAATGCCGAAGGTGGATTACAAGAATGTTGTTTTCTTGTCAGATGGTGTTCCTTATGACTATGTTTCTGATGCAGAGGAGAAAAATAAAACAGGAGATTATAACGGTACCAGAGCGGAAAACGCTAATCATAACGCACATGATGGTGCAGTTAAAACATCAAATACGATTAGAGATGAAATAAACATAGATTTACACACTGTATATTGCGGAAATACTGAGGATGTACCTAAAAATAGTGGGTTCACGAATTGTAAGTATTGCAAGACAACTACCGGTGCAGAGGCATTTTTGAAAGATATTTCAGATTCAGTTGTAATGGCTGATGATGACATAGGCTTGGCTGATGCATTTGCTGACATCAACGAAGAAATTGATATTAAAACTCAGGCTTGGCAGGGAACGGACCCTATGGGATCTACAGGGGTTCTTGTTGACGTGCATGGAGGTGCGGGCAACTCTTATGTTTCTACATCTTCAAACCTTACTTGGGATCTGCTTAATTCCAATTATGATGCAGCGTATAAAGCAGAAACAGGAATTTATAGATACACAATTACATATCAGGTAGGATTAAATACCCTGCTGAAAGACTTTAACTATAATCATTATTATGAAACAAATGCGCCGACTGAACTGGAATACTATTTTGAAACAAAGAATGGTATTGATGGAACTGAGGGTATGAAGTCAATTTGGTTCAACATCCCTACAGTAAGAGGAACTAAGGGCGGATATTATGAACTTGTTAAAGTTGACGAGAGCGGAAATGCTTTAGATGAAAAGGCTGAATTTACACTTTCTCATACATGTAAAACGTGTGATATTTGTGGTTTGACACCATGCTTGAATTGTGATGATAAAAGCACAAATGATAAGGGTACCGGTTGTATGGCTACATGGTCTGATAAAGCAATTTCCGGAGAAGCAACAAAGGAAGACGGAACTAAATTAGGAGCAGGTTATGTATCCTTCCATGATATCCCTTCAGGACATTCATACATCCTTGAAGAAACAGCAGCTCCGAACGGATATGCTAAATCAGAAGATAAATATAAACTGACTGTTTCCTATGGACAGGTAACTGTACATAAACTGAACAAAGATGGTTCGGTTGGGGAGGAAGTTAAAGGCCAGCTGGCAGTAGTTAATAAAGAAGTACAACTCACCACAGTCAGCGGAACTAAAACGTGGAATCATGATGGAAAAACTAGCAACAGACCTACTTCAATTACATTGAGATTGTATAAAAATGGAGAAGAGATTGCTTCAAAGGTAGTTACTGGGCAAACTAATGATACAACTTGGGAATATACTTTTGGAGATCTGCCTAAATACGATGAAAATGGCGTTGAAATTGTATATACCGTTAAAGAAGATGTATTAAATAGATATTATGCTACATATGATGGCTATGATATCACCAATACACGCCATAGCAGTGATAGAACAAGCATTACTGTAACAAAGCTTTGGGATGATGCAAATGACCAAGATGGAATTCGTCCGCAGTCAGTAACAGTAAGACTTTACAGAAATGGTGAGGCAAGAGATAGTTATAAAGTACTTAATGAAGGTAATAATTGGACTGCCACTTTCAGTAATTTAGATGAGGACTACACATGGACAGTTCAGGAAGTATCTGTTCCAAGTGGATATCAGTTAGTAGGCGTTACAGGAAGTGAAAGCAAGGGCTATTTTATTACCAACAAGCACACTCCTGCAACAACTTCTATTTCAGGAGTTAAAACTTGGGACGATAATGACGATGCATATGGTGCTCGTCCTGATAGTGTTACCGTTAATCTGACAGGTAAAGTAGAAGGCACTACAGTTATTAACAAAACAACTACAGCTTCTGCAGCAGGAAACTGGGAATGGACATTTAGTAATCTTCCGGTAAAGAATGCAGGGGAAAATATAATCTATACTGTTGATGAAGTTGCAGTACCGGGATATACAACAGTAGTAAATGACAATCAGACTGAAATCACTAATAGAATCAATGAAGAAATTTTAGAACCTGTGCACGATAGTGTAACGGTTAATAAACATGACCAGACAGGTAAGCCTCTTAACGGTGCTACGTTTGCGTTGTTTGACGGTGATAATAAAATCAAGGAATTTACCGGCGGATCTTTTGAAATCAACACAGAAGACGAAGATTTGGCAAGTTATCTGCCTACTGAAGATGGTCAGGAAGTAACACTTTCCTTGAAGGAAATACAGGCACCTAGTGGATATGAAAAGTCTGAAACGTCATATTCAGTAGTTATCTCTGTAGATATAAATGCTGAATTCGATGAACAACAGAACAAATATGTCACAACTAAGACTTACACAGTTAAGATCAATAATGAAGATGAAATCAATGTAACAAACACCAAGAAGACAGGCGAAGACAGAGCAGATGATTCTGTAGCTGTGACTAAGGTGGATCAGAACGGCAATGAACTTGCAGGAGCAGAATTCACACTTTATGACGGAGAAGAAGCGGTAGAAACATATGTAGGTGCTAAGTTCAATATCAGCACAAGCGATTTGGAAGGTCATTTGCCTAAGGTAGGAGAAGAAAAGGAATACACATTAAAGGAAACTACAGTTCCTGAAGGATATACTGCTGCTGAAGATTGCACAGTCAAAGTAAGTGCTTCCGCGAAAGAAGAACTGAAGAACGGAGTATTTGTAACAACAACAACTTATACAATAACTATCGATGGTGAGGAAACAATGTCCATCGAAAATACCAAGAAGACAGATGTAGCTAGAGTAGATGATTCTGTGGCTGTAACTAAGGTAGACCAGGCAGGTAGAGAACTCGCCGGAGCAGAATTCACACTTTATGACGGAGAAGAAGCAGTAGAAACATATGAAGGTGCTGAGTTCACTATCAGAACAAGTGACTTGGACGGTCATCTGCCTAAGGTAGGAGAAGAAAAGGAATACACATTAAAGGAAACTACAGTTCCTGAAGGATATGCTGCTGCTACAGACCGTACAGTCAAAGTAAGTGCCTCTGCAAAAGAAGAACTGAAGAACGGCGTCTTTGTAACAACAACAACTTACACAATAACTATCGATGGTGAGGAATCTGCAGAAATCGTTAATACTGCGATTACTTCAGTATCCGTGAATAAACAGTGGGATGATAACAATAATAGTTCACGTCCTGAAAGTGTACAGGTGCAGCTGTTTGCTGATGAAAGCACAGTTGGCGAACCTGTGAATTTGAATGCGGAAAACAAATGGTCATATAGTTGGACCGGACTGGATAAGTTTAACAATAATAATGATGAAATTTCTTATACAGTAAAGGAAGTAGAAGTTCCGGACGGGTATGTTGCACAGATTAGTGGCAACAATAGTGGTTTCATTATTACTAATGTGGAAAAGACCAGCAGTACTGTTAAAAAGATTTGGAACGATGCTAACAACCATGAGGGTAAGCGTCCTAATTCACTGGAAGTAACGCTGAGAGCAACTGTAGGAGATGATGTTACAGAGGTTAAAACAATAAATCTGACAGAAGAAGATGACTGGACTTATACAGAGGGCAACTTGCCTAAGTATGAAAACGGTGTTGAAATCAAATATGAATGGACTGAAAACTTTACTGATCTGCCACTTAACTATGGAATGACAGGTTATGAAACAGTTCAGAACGGAAATATTATCACGAATACATATCCAATCCAGACAATGACGATCTCAGGTCAGAAATCATGGGAAGGCGATGAATCAGATCTTTCATTGAGACCTAATGAAGTTACTATCCAGTTAATTAGAGATGGTAAGGTAATCACCACAACTACTGCTACCAAGGAAAATAACTGGGCATATACATTCACAAATGTCCCTGAATATGACGAGAACGGTAATGATTACGAATATACTATCAACGAAGTAACTGTACCGGGATATGATAAGGTAGTAACAGGTAACGACATCGAAAATACATTGAGACTGACTGTAAAGAATGATGAGCACGACAGCATTACTATCAATAAGACTGATGGTGAAAAACTCTTAAGAGGTGCGAAGTTTGCACTTAAGGATGGAGATACAGAAGTTGCAACATATACAGGCGGAAGCTTTGTAATCAAAACTTCTGATAGAAATATCGAAGAGCTTATGCCTGAACCGGGCAAGACTAAGGAACTGAAACTGGTAGAAACAGAAGCCCCTGCCGGATATCAGAAATCCGATATAGAATATAATGTTGTTTTAGGTACAACTGTTGCATACAAGCTGAATACAGAAAACAACACATATGAAAAGACAACAAAATACACTATCAGCATTGAAGGAAAGGCTGAGATTAGTGTACCAAACACAAAGAAGACAGATACAGATAGAGTTGATGATGCTGCAACTGTAAACAAAGTCGACCAGGATGAGGCTGCACTCGCAGGAGCAGAATTTGGTCTGTTCGCTTCTCAGGAAGCTAAAGAAGCAGTGAAGACATACAGTGGCGGAAGCTTTGAAATCAGTACAGAAGATGAAGCCCTTGCTGATTACCTTCCTAAAGTTGGGGAAGAAACAACACTTTACCTGAAGGAAACAGAAGCGCCACAGGGATACGATGCAGATGCTAATTGGCATTATGTAGTTATCAGTGCTGAAGCATCAGAAGACCTTGTTAACGGAGTATTTGTAACAACAACAACTTATACAATAACTGTCGATAATGATGAATCTGCAGACATAGTTAATAACATTAGAACCGGCAATGATGCTGAATATAATGCTTTGACTATAAATAAGGTGGATAAGGATAGAGGTGAAACTCTGCCAGACGCTGAATTTACTCTTTACAGTGACAATGGCTGCAAAGATGCAGATGCAATCAAGACATACACAACTGATGGGGATGGAAAGATCGTAATCAGTACTGAGGACTTGATTGAAAGTGATCTGCCTGAAGTAGGAAAAACAACATCATTCTACTTGAAGGAAACTAAGGCTCCTGTAGGTTATGAGTTATCAGATACTGTATACGAAATAGTTGTTGATGCTGTTAATGGCGAGCCTAAATATGATGCGAATAAGAATGCATTTATAACGACTACAACTTACACAGCAAAGATCAATGGCGAAATAGAAGCTGAAATTGAAAATGATATCATATTAACAGAAGCAACTATCCAGAAAGTGTGGGATGATGAAGATAATCAAGAT
>JAZUBM010000071.1:0-11865 GCA_045638485.1 Lentihominibacter sp.
CCTCAAAATAAAAAAAGTTGGCAAAACTTCACTTTAAATGAAATTTTGCCAACAAAAGTTCTTAATTTCTGTATCCGCAATGACGATTTCTACGAAATCTTCTTACTTATCCAGCTCCGCCAATCTATAAATGGCCTCTGCATATATTTTTGTAAGTCGCATCATGTTTTCAACCGAAATATATTCGTTCTTCTGATGCATAACATCTTCGTCTTCAGGGAATCTAGCACCAAAAGCAATTGTATTTTTAACCGCTCTGGCATAAGTTCCTCCACCGATTACCAGCGGCTTGCTTTCCATGTCTCCCGTATGGCTTCTGTATATGTCCATGAGGGTTTCTACCATCGGATCATCTGCAGCAATATAAATAGGAGGTTCGTGCTTAGCTTTTACAATCCCCAAATCGTATTTATCCAGCACCACCATCAGACCCGCATAAACTGCCTGATCGTCCGTTGTTACCGGATATCTTACATTTATAGTGAGTTTAGCAGTCTTCTTATCCAAGTCAATCATACCCACATTGAATACTAGTTTTCCGGATGGTTCATCTTCAAAGGCGCATCCCATCTCTTCGCCATGAAACCTATAGCCTATGTGATTATTATAGAAGCTTACATAGTCATTAGTGTCTTCGCTGGCAAAATTCAGTCTACCTAAGAAGTCCAGCATCATGGTAATAGCATTCTTTCCTTGTTCAGGCTTCGCTCCATGAGCAGAAACACCCTGGATTACGATTTCGAAACTCTTACCTATTCCTTTGCAATTGATTTTACATCCTTTTTCTGCACGGAATTCAGCAACCAGTTCTTTAACATGATCATAGCCAACACCTGTTCCGTCATGAAGAACGGCCCTACAATTATCTGCTACTGAATTGGCCGCAGTGCCGCCCTTAATCGAGCTCAATTCCAGTCCTTTAATAGTAGAATGATTGAACTTCTTAACTATGTCAAATACAAGAATCCCTTTCTCGCCATGAATAGCAGGGAAATCACCGTCAGGTGTAAATCCCAAATCAGGCACATCTCCTACACGGTCCAGATAATAATTCATGCCATGCCAGTTAGTTTCTTCGTCCAACCCCAAAATAAGACGAATAGTTCTCTTAGGTTCATATCCGCTTTCCTTAAGAGCCTTCATAGCATAAAAAGAAGCGATTACAGGTCCCTTGTCATCCGTAGTACCTCTACCGCAAATATTACCATCGATAATCTCTCCACCATACGGATCAAAGTCCCAGCCGCTACCTTCAGGAACAACATCAAGATGCCCTACCACTCCAACAATACCATCTTCAGTTCCGGTATAATCTATATGACCACCGTAATTATCGGCATTGAAAGTGTCAAAACCCTCTTTTTCTGCCATTTCCATCATGCAAAGGTACGCTTTGTGCACTTCCTCTCCAAAGGGCATGCTGCCCCTTGCAGCGGAAACCACACTGGGTATAGATATAAGTTTAGACAGAGATGCCAGCATCTCTGTCTTGTTATCTTCTATTCTTTTGTTTACGTTTTTTAATAATTCCATATTACAGTACTGATTCAACAGCTTTGATTTCAGGATAGCTTTCCTTAAGAATCTTTTCTACAACGCCCTTGATTGTCATCTGAGCTCCCGGACATCCTGCGCAGTGTCCCTTAAGTCTTACTTTAACAACGTTATCTTCAGTGTATTCTACGAATTCAAGATCTCCTCCATCTCTCTGCAGGAAAGGTCTGATCTGATCTAACGCGTCTTTGATTTTCTGTTCCATTTTCGTTCTCCTTTAATATTATTATTTACTTTTATTATTATATACAAATTATATCTTATTTAGGCTCCATAGTGTAGAGAGATACTACACCCCTATCCTTCCATGTACTGATGTATGCCGTCTTAATTGGGTCACCGGTACTGCTGAATGTAACAACTCCTGATGCTCCGTGGAAGTGATATTGTCCCCCAAGGATATCTTTGACATCTTTGGCTTTAGCATCATCCGGAGCCTTATCTATGGCATCCAAAGCAATTACATATGCATCATATCCCAGTGCCACACTGTCCTGAGGAACTGCATTGGCACCGTATTTTTGTCTGTATGCCTTAAGGAATCTCTCAGATTCTTCAGTAGCTTCCTTATCGGCTGAATAGAAGTTGACAAAAGCAACATTTTCTTCAGATATAATACCATCTGTCAACTTGTAAAACTCATAATCCGACCATTCTCTATTGCCGAGGAATACTACATTAAGCCCCATGCTATTGGCCTGTTTAATAATGTTCGCTGAATCAGTGATGTTACCCGGCAAAAGAACACTCTTTATCTTTGACTCCTTAATGGCCTCCAGCTGCTTACTGAAATCTTTATCTCCTGTTTTGTATTCTTCGTATACTGCTATAGCATCAGCATTGCCTGTTTCTGCTTTCATTCGATCAGTAAAGGCTGTGGCCATGGCCATGGCGGCATCGTCATCAGACGGAAGCAAAACGCCCGCTTTCTTTTGCTTTTTCTGTTCCAGTAAATATCTGGCTAATATGTCACCCTGGTTAGAATCTACATAGCACACTCTGAAGTAATAGTTGTTATTTTTTGTTACCAACGGATTTGTATTGGTAACTGCTATGGCAGGAATTTTAGCATTACGTATATGATCGGATGCAACCAGCGAATAAACACTTCCGTAACTTCCCAGTATTACCAGAGGCTCTTTAAGAACAAGCTCCTTGATAGCTGTTTCTGCCGCATATATATCTGATGCATTATCAGCATATACCATTTCAACAATTTTGCCGTTTACTGTAGGGTACATCTCATGCGCCAGTTCTATGCCTTTGATTTCCTGTTCAGCAGCCTCACTATCCGCCCCTGTTAAAGGTTGGTACACACCTATCTGAATAGTAGCCTGATGGTCCTGCGGTTTGTCTATAAATCCGGTCTTAAAGTTTTCAAATGTTGCACATCCTGTAAAAGCACTCAAAACCATAATGGCCAGCATTACTATTGAAATGTGTTTTCTATTTATTTTCACTAATCTCACCTTTATCCTAAAAAAACTTTACTAATTATTTTAACATGCTTATTATACATAAGTAAAGTGAAAGGTATTTGTATTTTCAATGGTTTCGGCCTTCAAAAAATAAATTTTATTTTTTCTAAAAAAAGGTGTTGACTAATCTGTACCAAAATGGTATATTATAAACACAAGGTTAAAGAACCAAATACTTAAGTGAAAATAAATGATTAACAAGGAGGACACAATTATGAAATGGTCATGTTCAGTTTGCGGATACACACACGAAGGAGCTGCTGCTCCAGAAAAATGCCCACAGTGCCAGGTTCCTGCAGAAAAATTCGTTCAGGTAGCTGAAGGCGAAAGAGAATGGGCTGCAGAACACGTTTTAGGCGTAGCTAAGGGCGTTGATGAAGAAATCATTCAGGGTCTGAGAGAAAACTTCATGGGCGAGTGCACAGAAGTTGGTATGTACCTGGCAATGGCTAGAGTAGCTCATAGAGAAGGATATCCTGAAATCGGTCTGTATTGGGAAAAGGCTGCTTACGAAGAAGCAGAACACGCTGCAAAGTTCGCAGAACTGCTGGGTGAAGTAGTAACTGACTCAACTAAGAAGAATCTGGAAATGAGAGTTGATGCTGAAAACGGCGCAACTTCAGGAAAGTTCGAACTGGCTAAGAGAGCTAAGGAACTGAACCTGGATGCTATCCACGATACAGTTCACGAAATGGCTAGAGACGAAGCTAGACACGGTAAGGCTTTCGAAGGTCTGCTGAAGAGATACTTTGGCTAAGCATTCTCTCGATCTTGACGGCGTTGCCGCAAGGTAAGATTGCTTGCGACTCCCTAGGGGAGTCTGAAAAAATAAAAGTGTTGGGATTTGAATGATTAAAAAAATAAGGAGTGATTTCAAAAGAATCACTCCTTTTTATTACAGTTATTCCTTCACCCACTCGCCTGATTCAAACTTCTTAAGCAACTGAGTAACCATAACACTTACGTTTCTGGCTTGTTCATACTGCGCTTCATTCTCAAGGTCAAAATGCTCTGTTTTACCATTCTTTAAATCAAACAACAAATAGTAAG
Source organism: Lentihominibacter sp. (assembly GCA_045638485.1). GTDB lineage: Bacteria > Bacillota > Clostridia > Peptostreptococcales > Anaerovoracaceae > Lentihominibacter. Next base: position 4,083 of record JAZUBM010000071.1, read on the forward strand.
AAGAACTTCCCGGCATAAATCTGCAGTCATCAATTTCTTCTATAGGTATCATTTTGTTGCCTATCTCCATACCATCATAAGTCCATTGAGCCTTTACTGCTGATTTACTGTCCAAAAACACTTCACGATAAGCCTTAGCTTCATTATGAGCTATTTCACTATCTATCTTATCTATGGCGTCTCTGAGGCCTTTTTTCATACGTTCTGCTTTTTCAGCATCAGCCTCATCATATTCCAAATAAATAGGATCTCCCTCTCTCATGGTAAATTCTAATTTATTGAGCTTATTTCCACGCGAATCCTTTATTGAATTGCACCAGTCAATGCTTTCTATAGGAATGAATTTTTCATTTATGATAATTCCTTCTGATGTCCATTGGGCTTTTACCGTAGTATTATCCGGCTGTGTATTGTCATTAAATACTTCGTAAACTATCATATTTTTCTCCTATCCTTGTCATTATTTAAATTTTATTATATACAACCTTTTCTTAAGATTCAATAGAAAGGCCCCATTATCACGGTTCTTTTTATTTGCCTTATTTCCGTCTTGTGATATAATATCGAAGCAATAATTTCTATTGAACTATTACACTATAACTAAAGGATTATATATTATGAATCAACTAAAACAACGAGACTATATGTTTGATACTTTCAGAGGGTTATTGATACTTTCGATACCCATGTCACACTTCACGAAGATGGCCGGTAACCAGTACGGCGCCATGTATTTGACGGGAGGGTTCCCCGAAGAATCTCTATTCGGTTTCGTTTACATCACTATAAATGTCTTCGTAATGCAAGCATTCATGTTCTTATCCGGGTATTTTTCCAAGAAACCGGAAAGAGCTCAAGAAACAGCTTTCAGTACATTTATGTGGCCTTATTTGGTATTTACAATCGCATACTATTTCGTCAGAATGTTCTTCATGGACGGAGCAAATTTGAAGTTGCTGACACCACCATTTGCCCTTTGGTTCCTGTTCGTGCTCTTCTTCTACCGTTTCTTCCTGAAGTACATGATAAAATTTAATTGGCTTCTACCGGTGAGCATTATCCTCTATCTTCTGGCAGGTCAAATCGAAGAGTTCGGAAATTTCATGTCACTGGGTCGTGCGTTTTCATACTTCCCATTCTTCCTTTTGGGATACTATTGTTCCAAAGAGCGACTGGCGTGGTTCCAGGGTTTGCGCAAAAGGCCACTGTTCCTTATTCTTTTAGGAGTTATTCTCGTAGGCATTACATTCCTGCTAATGCATTCAGATGTAAAGGTAGGCTGGTACCTTCTTAAGCAGTCTGTACATAGCTTCCCTAATATGCTGTGGTATGAAGATACATTGATGAGAATACTGATATTCTTTGTGGCAAGTGGATGGATTATCTTCATGATAAACATCATCCCGTCAAACAAAAATTTCATATCATACATCGGTATGAACACTATGCCTATATATGTGTTCCACTTGACCCTCAGATATGTGGTCGAATTCTACGGAATTTATGTGGGAGTAATATCATGCTTTGTTGTAGCTTGGTTCGCATTCATATCCGTAATAATCAAAAACAAAAAACTTTATGGAGCGCTTATCGCACTTTCCATAATAGGCTTCTGGCTTATGTTCTCATCAGGTTGTCTGGTACCGTTATACGGGCTGGTTCCTGAGAACATCTACTTCCTGTACGTTCTGGTTTACGGAGGAGCATTACTCTGTGGCATTTCATTCGTTTCACCGTTCTGGATAAAGCTTTATGACCTGATGGTAACAGGACCGATTAAAGGATCACGACTGGCAACTTGGTTACAAAAATAAATTTCACCAATAAAAAGGAGCTGTTCTTTAACGTACTTAGTTAAAGACAGCTCCTTATTTTTATCTTTTGATCAGCGTAATCTTATTTGTATCTTCTTACAGCAGCCAAATAATTACCTCTATCCCACTTTTCGTAGTAGCTTACGCTCTGTATAACTGTGTCATATCTGCTGTTCAATGCATGCATCATCATGCCTCCACCGATATACATACCTACGTGAGATACTCCTCCGCCATTTCTTTTATAGACAAGCACATCTCCGGGTTGCCATGTTGACATCTTACTTTTGTTTACGTATTTGCCGCCTCTCGCCTGCGCACCTGCCGTTCTAGGGATTTTCTTTCCGAACAAATAATTCGTTGCCCACTGAACAAACCCACTGCAGTCCCATCCTTTAGGCGTATTACCACCAAATCTGTATCGTGTTCCTTCATATTTATTAATCAGTGCGGCTAATTTCTCGGATATAACAAATTTAGTATACGCCTTAGAATATGTTCCATATACTTTTGTTCCGTTTACTATTGCATACGGTCTTACTTTGTAATAATACTTAGTAGTACTGCTTAGTGATGAATTCACATATTTAAGCGTTTTGCCGCTTGTAATGGTTTTGATTGCAGTATATCCGCTATCAGGTTTTGTACTTCTGTAAATCACATAACCTGCCGCCCCTGCGGATTTTTTCCATTTTAGAGTAACAGAACTGTACCAACTCATAGTTTCGCTAGTAAAGCTCGTGCCGGATGGTGTAGTTCTTCCCGATACTGCACTTGTTGAAGTACCATGGTATTTTTTAAGTTTAACAGTCTTATATGCCTTAACCTTGTAATAATATGTCTTACCGCATGTTTTTTTCTTGTCTATATATGAAACTTTTTTTGCACCCTTTAAAGTAGCTATTCTTTTATATGTTCCATTAGGCGATACGCTTCTATATACTTTATAACCTGTTGCATCGGAAATCTTTGACCAAGTAATCTTCAGTGAGTTGTAGCTATTTCGCTTTACCTTTACAGAAGCAGGTGTTGCAGGTTTAGCTGTACACTTTACAGTAGCAGAGTAATAACCATACACCTTTTTACCATCCACTACTCTGTATGGGCATACTTTGTAATAGTATGTGTTCCAAAACTTAAGCTTTGTATTGCTCAAGCTTGTAGTTCCTCCATTGGTTATTGTCTTTAAAACTTTAAATCCACTATTGGAACTTTTACTTCTATACACAACATAACCTGATGCTCCCGCAACTTTATTCCAGCTGATTTTGATAGTTGTATTGGAAGTTGACTTTGCCTTAATTGAATTTATGCGACCAAAAACAATGTTAAACGGCATCTCTACAGCACTACCTTCAACTGTAGCGACTACGTATCCTGTTCCAATATAAATATTATTTTTATACGTTTTCTCGATTTCGCTTGTATTTGTGATTTTTTTAGCGACAGTCTCTTCAGTATTGTCCTCAGGATTTTTATAAGTAACATTAACCGTCATGGATTCTATGCTCGGTTTGACTGCACTTCCTGTGTATGAATAATTGTTTCCGGCTGAAAGGGTGTAGTCCTCCAGCTCTACATTCACAACGTCCCAATCCTTATATTTATCCTCTGTTTCTGTTGCAAAAGCCATAGATGCTTCACCAAAGACCAGAGATACTATGAGAGTGAAGCAAATAAGTATTTTAAAAAATCTACTTTTCATGTTTTTAACTCCATTTATTTTTTGTATGCAAAATGCACGTACATTAATATTCTATCGTACTCATCGTTTATTTGCAATAGAAAAGAGATGGCTTTCACCATCTCTTCACATTTCTACTTATTCATTTCTTCAGGGGTCATAAGTCTGAACATCAGGCCTGAAAATACTGCTATTATTCCTCTTTCTGCAAAGTAATCTTCGATAGCTTTCTGAATTTCAGGAGTATGATTCTCTAAATTGAAGAACTGTGCACCACACTGATCGTGGAAGTGTACGTATTCTCCGTATTTTTCCATTATTTCCTTCTTAAAAGGAATAACATCGTTGAAACTGATAATCATCTCAACACCTCCTACAGCTGCCAGCTATCCAGATAAGTTTTCTGATCTTCTGTAAGTTCGTCGATTTCAATATCCCATGCTGCGAGTCTTCTGCGTGCTATTACGTCGTCGATTTCATCCGACACATCCACTACACAGTTACCCAGCTTGTCGTGATTTTCTTTGATATAGAGCGCTGACATAGCTTGCACTGCAAAGCTCAGGTCCATGATTTCTGCCGGATGTCCGTCTGCCGCTGCAATATTTGCCAGTTTTCCTTCACCGATAACATTGATTATCTTACCGTTAGGAAGTTCATATCCTGTAATATTTGCACGCATTTCTCCTGAAGAAACAGCTGCTTCTTCAAGACCTGCCATATCAATTTCGACATTGAAATGACCTGCATTAGCCAGGATTGCTCTATCCTTCATATTCATCATATGCTCAACAGTTATTGTATGTTTACATCCTGTTGCAGTAACAAAGATATCTCCGAGAGGCGCTGCCTGTTCCATCTTCATCACATCATATCCATCCATCTTAGCTTCCATAGCCTTAACAGGATCGATTTCAGTTACGATAACCTTGGCCCCCAGAGCCGCTGCTCTCATGGCAATACCTCTGCTGCACCAACCGTATCCGATAACTACAACTGTCTTGGATGCAACAATCAAGTTGGTATTTCTCATGATGCTGTCCCATACAGACTGACCTGTACCATATCTGTTATCGAACAAATGCTTACACTTAGCATCATTTACAGCAACCATAGGGAACTGAAGTATTCCTTCACGCTCCATAGCCTTAAGTCTGATAACGCCTGTTGTAGTTTCTTCACAACCACCGATAACTTCGGTTCTAAGATCAGGTCTCTTATTGTGAAGCATTTCCACAAGATCTCCACCATCATCGATTATGATGTTTGGCTTGTGTTCCAGACACATTTCAATATGTCTGAAGTATTCTTCTTCTGTTGCTCTGTGATATGCAAAAACTGCAAGTCCCGAGTCTGCCAGGGCTGCCGCTACATCGTCCTGTGTTGACAAAGTATTGCTTCCTGTTACAGACATCTGTGCTCCACCCGCAGCCAGAACTAAGCAAAGGTATGCAGTCTTAGCTTCCAAATGTACTGATAAGCTTATTTTCATACCTTCAAAAGGTTTAGTTTCTTTGAATTCATCTTCCAAAGCTCTCAGCAGGGGCATGTTATTTCTAACCCACTGAATCTTACGGTGTCCGGAAGGTGCTAAATTTATGTCTCTAATATCGTAATTCATATTTCTATTCTACAGTAACAGACTTAGCTAAGTTCTTAGGCTTGTCGATGTTACAGTTCCTTTCTTTTGCTACGTAATATGCGAAAATCTGAAGTGGAATAACCGCAAGTACCGGTGATACTTCATCCATGCACTGAGGCACATAGAATACTTCATCACAAACGTTTTCGATTTCAGTCTTTCCGTCCTTGGATACGCCGATTATTCTGGCACCTCTTGCCCTGATTTCTTCAACATTGGATACCATCTTTTCATAGAGGAAGTCCTGTGTTGCCAATGCGAATACCAGTGTATCAGGTTCCATCAGCGCGATAGTTCCGTGCTTTAACTCACCTGCTGCGATAGCAAATGAATTGATGTATGAAATTTCCTTAAGCTTAAGGGATCCTTCGTATGAAACGCCTGAATCAAGGCCTCTTCCGATGAAGAATACCTGCTCTTTGCGATGGTATTTCTTAGCTAATGCGGCCAGTTCAGGTTCCTTAGCAAGAACTTCTTCTACCTTTTCAGGAAGCAGTTTCAGTTCTTCAAGAACCTTAGTATAGTAATCCTTATCGATAGTACCCTTTGTACTTCCCATATAAAGTCCGATAAGGTACATACAAATCAGCTGAGTTGTGTACGCCTTTGTTGATGCAACGGCGATTTCAGGACCTGCCCATGTGTAGAATACATCGTCGGATTCTCTTGCCACTGATGAACCTACAACATTTACAACGGAGAGAACACGTGCACCTTTGCGCTTGGCTTCTCTGAGAGCTGCCAGCGTGTCGAGTGTTTCCCCTGACTGTGAAATTGCAATGAAAAGCGTGTTTTCATCAACAAACGGATCTCTGTATCTAAACTCAGAAGCGATATCAACTTCAACCGGAACTCTGGCCATTTTTTCGATAACCAGCTTCCCAACGAGGCCTGCATGGTAAGCAGTACCGCAAGCTACTATGTAAACCTTGTTGAAACCTTCTATATCTTCCTTTGTCATGGAAATACCGTCAAGGTTGATGCTTCCGTCTTCGTTTATTCTTCTGAGAAGAGTTTCGCTTATTCCCTTAGGCTGTTCATGGATTTCCTTCAGCATGAAGTGATCGTAACCTTCTTTTTCTGCTGCATCGGCGTCCCATGTAACGTTGAATACTTCTCTCTTTACCTGCTTACCTTCCTCATTGAATATAACGATATCATCCTTAGTGAGAAGAACTGTCTCATTATTTTCGATAAGGTATACCTGTCTCACGTATTTCAGCAATGCCGGAATATCTGAAGCGATGAAGTTAAAACCTTTGCCGATTCCTGCTACAAGCGGTGCATCTTTTCTTACTGCAACCATTTTATCAGGCTCATCAGCTGCGATAGCGCATATAGCATATGCACCTCTCATCTCTTCAACAGCTTTATTTACAGCCTTAAGAAGGTCTCCGTCATAATATATTCCAATCAGATGTGCGATAACTTCTGTATCTGTTTCTGACTTGAATACTATGCCGTATTCCTTAATAAGCCATTCTTTGATTTCTTGATAGTTTTCGATGATTCCGTTATGAACGATAGCGATGGAGTTATCCATGTTACCGTGTGGATGTGAGTTCACATCTGATGGCGCACCATGAGTTGCCCATCTTGTATGACCGATTCCTACGGAACTGTCGAATTCAGGCTCACCAATTATCTTTTCCAGATTTTTGATTTCCCCCACATGTTTTCTGATTTCGATTTTGCCATTGATTGGCATGGCAATACCTGCGGAATCATATCCTCTATATTCAAGTCTTTTGAGACCATCTATTACTTTTTCTTTAGCATGGTCACTTCCAATGTATCCAACTATGCCGCACATAATTTCCTCCTACATTTTATTTCTAAGCAAATTATTTTTAGCCAAATCTCTTAGTAAGCAAAATCGCAAGATCCGCTGCAAGCTTAGTAATGTGGTCAACGTCTTGCCCCTCCAACATTACACGTACTAACGGTTCTGTTCCGGATGGTCTTATAAGTACTCTGCCCTGACCTTCCAGTTCTTTTTCTACCGCTGCAATTGCTTCCATAATATCCTTATCGGATTTGTACTTTTCTTTATTTTCATTCTTCACTCTGGCATTCTTTAATACCTGAGGGAAAATTTCTATCTCATCGGAAAGTTCGGATGCTTTCTTTCCTGAGAGAATTATAGCCTGCAGGAGTTGAAGTGATGAAAGTATTCCATCTCCTGTAGTTGTATGATTGAGGAAAATGATATGTCCCGACTGTTCCCCACCGATAGTGCAACCTGTCTTCAGCATCTTCTCTAAAACGTATCTATCGCCTACAGAAGTAACATCTACTGAGCATCCCATTCCTTCCACATACTTATGGAATCCGATGTTGCTCATTACAGTGGCAGTTACCTTATCTCCCGCAAGCGTTCCTTTTTCCTTCATCATCTTAGCGCAGATGCAAATCAGCTTATCTCCATCAATGATTCTGCCTTTTTCATCGACAGCAATCAGTCTGTCTGCATCGCCATCATACGCCAACCCTAAGAAAGCGCCTTGCTTTACAACTTCTTCCTGCAGCTTTTCAGGATGAGTTGATCCGCACTTTTCATTGATGTTTATTCCGTTTGGCTCGTTGCCGATAACCGTGATGTCAGCGCCGAGATCTGAGTACACCATCTCAGCAACCTTGTAT
>JAZUBM010000072.1:0-23389 GCA_045638485.1 Lentihominibacter sp.
TTTTTGTTTTTATTAACTGGAGTATATTGTATAATAGTTTCATGAAAAGTTCAATCAAAAAACAGACATTCAAAGCGATATACAGATTACTGGACAGAGTTTCTGCCATCGACGGAGATTGCGGCAAATTATGCGGAGCTGCGTGCTGCACATGTCAAGATCCTGACATGGGAATTTACCTCCTGCCGGGCGAAGAAAAAATGTTCACAAGGGACGAAAGTTGGCTCAAATGGGGCTATACCATGGCCGAAGATTACGAATTTCCGGACAGCTGGCATGGCAAAGTGTATTTTCTCCAATGTACAGCTGCACCTTTTTGTGATAGAAAAAATCGTCCATTACAGTGCAGGACGTTTCCTCTTGCACCGCATCTGGACGATGATGGTCAGCTGTATATGATTTATCATAGCGGAGAACTACCTTATGACTGCCCTCTTGCCGAAGGTGAAGTTCCTCTCAATGAGGATTTTATTAAGGCTACATACACCGCTTGGTCCCACTTGATAAGAGACCCATTAATCTACGATTTGGTTGAGCTTGACTCCCAATATCGCGTCGAAGATGAAGAACCTATAGTAGTTCTCTATCCCTAATATTTCAACATTTATAAGACTTTCCATAAAGCGTTAGGATATTTCGTCCAGACGCTTTATTTCTTTTTTGTAAATACGTACAAGCATGATTGTCAGGAATGTCACGCCGAGTAATTCAGCCAATGGGAATGAGTACCAAACCAATGGCAGACCTGCAATTTTTGAAAATATCCAAGCAAGCGGAAGAATACCTACCAACTGTCTGATCATTGAGCTCCATAAACTTATAAATCCGTGACCTGTAGCCTGGAAAACAGATGTTGTCATAATGCCGTATGCCGCAGGCATGAAGCATAAACTGATTATCTTAAGCGCCGGAATACCTATTTCATACATGCTTTCACTTCCCTGAGCATTGAATATGCTAAGAAGTTGTTCCGGGAACAGCTGGAAAATTGCAAATCCAACTGACATGATACAGAAAGCAATAAGGAAACTTTTGATGTAGGCTTCCATAAGTCTCTTTCTGTTTCTTGCTCCATAGTTATATCCGAGAACAGGCATAACTCCCTGGTTAAGACCAAATACCGGCATGAATATGAACGACTGAAGTCTGCCATAAACCCCGTTTACAGCTACAGCAGTTTCTGTTAATCCTCCAAGAATCATGTTCATTCCGAACTGCATGATGGACATAATTGACTGCATCAATATTGATGGTGCACCTACTGCATAAATATCCTTAATAATCTGCTTATCCATCTTCCATCCTCTGAGTCTTACCTTAACTGAATGTTCTTTAGCAAATAGCAGATATTGACCGAGGCACATTGATAAGAACTGTCCGAAAACAGTTGCAACTGCAGCCCCTGCAACTCCCATTTCTGGGAATGGACCGATACCGAAAATCAAGAGCGGGTCAAGGATAATATTTGTTATAGCGCCTACTAAACTGCAGAACATCGGCAACTTCATATTTCCTGTGGATTGAAGAATTTTTTCAGTTGAAACCTGAATCAAAATAAATAGTGATCCAATACTTATAATTTGCATATATGTAGAACCGTAATCGATAATCTGAGGGTTTTCAGACATCATATGCATCAACGGTTTTGCAAAGAACAATCCGATTATCAAGAATAATCCCCAGTTGAAGAACGATAATCTATATCCGTGACAAGCTGCTAAGTTGGCTTCTTCGATTTTTCCGGCACCCAAACGTCTTGATATCAAAGAATTGATACCAACTCCTGTACCTACACCGAATGAAATTATCAAGAATTGAATCGGATTGACATATGTCAGTGCAGCCAGAGCTTCTTCTCCAAGTCTTGATACGAAGAAACTGTCTACTACGTTATAAAATGCTTGTATGAACATGGATAAAATTGCCGGCCATGACATATTGAGAATAAGTCTTCCCACAGGCATTTCACCCATCTTATTGTGCATTGGTTTTTTGTCAGATTTCTGCATTATATTCCCCTTAGTTAGTTGATTTCTTTTCTCTTTTAAACGCATAAAAATTTGCCTAATAGAAATTAGGCAAATTCTCGAACTAGTATTTACTGTTGTTATACTACCACTAAGTATGGTTAAAATCAAGGTATAAGTAAGAATTCATCAGTCTTTTGACTTATAGTAAAGCATGCAGTGACAATATCCTTCAAATTCAGGATCCGCTATCTGCGTTTTGAACTCCTCACATATACACTTATTTTCTTCTATTATCTCTAATCTGCACGGACAATATCCGTTCTTCTTTTTAAGCCCCTCTTTAATAATATCCACGATCTTATGATCTTCGTTGAGCCTAACTGCCATAGTTTATGCCTTCCAAAGTCCGTGGAGATTGCAGTATTCATATACTGCTACCAGCTTTTCGCCTGCCAGGTCGAATACAACTTCCGGTTTTTCGCCTGCCTTCAGATACTTTATCTGGCTACCCTTTTCAGTTTCTACTGCTACCCACTGAATGTAGTGTTCTTCCAGCATTGGATGTTCAACTGATCCGATCTTTACTACTACTTTATCACCGTCCTGTTCATATACAGGTACGTGCTTTTCCTGAGCAGCATCTACAGTATTAGGTACCAGTTCAGTCATTTTCTGACCACAGCACATTACAGGTACTCCCTTATTTTCAACGAAAGTGATTTTGTTTCCACAGTGTTCGCATACATAAAACTTCATGTTAATTTCCTCCTTATTTCCGGCCCTTGCCGGCTGTTAATTCTTAAATTTATGTTATATTTTAATTTCGATCTATTGTGTACCTTTTTAGTACACTTTAAGTATACCACTTTTCTCCAGTATGTCAATACGCTATTTTAAATTTTTTTTAGAAATTTTTCAGAAGTTGATATCTAGCTAGAATAATGCTAGTATATTCTTAATAATATTATATGTTTATATTAACTTTTATATGTCAAGGAAGGTGGAAAAATGAAAATAGCAGTAACATATGATGGCGGAAATATCTTTCAGCATTTCGGACATACAGAAAGCTTTAAGATTTATACAGTAGAAAACAAAGAGATTATCAGCAGCGAAGTAGTTCCAACTGCAGGTAGTGGACATGGTGCCCTCGCCGGCTTCCTCATGTCACATCAGGTTGATGTCCTCATTTGTGGTGGTATTGGTGGCGGTGCTAAGATGGCGCTGGCGCAGGCAGGAATTCAGTTGATGGGTGGCGTTAGTGGTAGCGCCGACGACGCTGTTAATGCTTACCTGGCAGGCAAACTGCTCTTCAACCCTAACGTTATGTGTAACCACCACGGTGAAGGTCATTCATGCGGTAGCCATGATCACAGCGAAGGCCACTCATGTGGCAGCCATGGTCACGGACACTCCTGTGGTGGCGGTACTTGCGGACATAAATAAAAATATCACTAAATTTAAAGACTGTTCTTATCAAGGAACAGTCTTTTAATTTGTCAGCCCAACGATCAAAATAAAAAATTCCCTCTACCGTATTTCGGTAAAGGGAATTAGTAACGAATTAATATATGACTTTATCTAATTCTATCAACTACAGTTTGGTAAATCTCATCAGCCAACTTACAATACTTGTCAAGCATTTCCTCAGCTTCTTTTTCATATGCCAAAGCTCGTTCTCTGTTCTTCATTGATTTAGTGTTGATGAATACATTGAGAGAAGCTCCCTGAAGAGCTGCCTTGCAGCACACTGCCCCTACTCCCGCATCAGAAATCGCCAGAGCAGATCCCTTAGAAGCAAAGCCATGCATAATGTCCAATGCTTTGCAAACGGTTCGCATGATATCCATAGGAGCATCACATGCCACGCAAAGTGCATTTTCCATGATTTCTTCTCTGGAAGGGTCATCCTTAGGAATTCCATAAGCCTTAGCAAGAGGTGCAAAGGCTTCTGCGTCTTTTTCCATCAAGGATAAAAGTTCGATGCGAAGGTTTTCTCCGTCAGCCATAAGCTTTTGGATATCTTCTTCGACGTCTGCGTACTTTTTCTTCCCTGTCGTTAATGATCCCACCATGTTGCCGAGAGCCATACCTATGGATCCAACCAGTGCGCTGGCTCCACCGCCTCCCGGAACAGGTTCTTTAGAAGATAAAACTTCTGTAAAATCATTTATTTTCATATTTTCAAACTTCATCATTTTTTCTCCTAAATCAATGTTCTACGCTATTTAGCTTTCTTTTTACGTTTGAAAATAAAGCTTCTGAACAGTATAACATTCAAAGCTGCGAAGAACACAATCAGAATCATGAGAGTAAGTATAGGTTCCTTAGGTGCAAATGTTGCCAGAAGCATCATAGGGAAACCGAATACTATTGCAGGGAATGTCTGATAAACCAGGTTGTCCGCCGCAGGTGTCTTGAAGTTTCCATCCAGTTCTCTGAGGAGAATAACACCTGTGCTGGCAGTACCTGTCAGCATACCATACATTGCCAAGAACTGTTCTTCAACATATTCAGGGAACAGTTTCTTTGAAATTAATCTTACATAGAAGAATGTAGCGAAAGCAGCTACAACACCCAGTACAAGCATGATTCCCCAGTACTTCTCAAGAACACTGAGTCTGATTGCAGCGATACCTGCAACGATCATAATATCAAAGAAGAAGTTACTGCATCTTGTCAGCAGGAAGTTGTTGAGATACTTCTTCTTCATAACGCTTCTTTCACCGAGGAAGTTAACAACTGTCTTAACAAGTACAGCTGCCAGAACACCCAGGATGAAGTTGAATCCGTAAATTGTTGATTTGAATCCCGGTACAAGATTTCCTAAGAAGAACATCAGGAAGTATGCCAGTAAGTAAGTTCCGCAGATGAATCCAACCTGAACTGTCATCTTGTCCATGCTGCCCTGCATTGGGATTTCGTTTTCGCCTTCGATTTCTTCTGCAGTTACTCTTTCGTTAATATCTTCGTTTCTGAATACTACAGTTCCTCTCTTCTTGAGGATGTTCAGATGAATAACGCCACCGAAAGCTGCTGATAAGAATCCAAGAGCGGCTATAGTAAGTCCAAAGCTCTTACCACCATCAAATCCGAAGTCAGTTTCAAATATTCCACCGAAGTTCATTGCCTGTCCGGAGCCTTGTCCGAAACCAAACGGAACAAGAATACCTGCTGCAGGGAAGAAATTATCAATCACCAGCTTCGCAGCAATAATGGTAATTGTCATGCCGAGTATACCTTGAATCAAGTATGTAGCTACTGTAGTAACACCTGAGTCAAAGATTTCAATTGAACGCTTCTTAGTAAGCTTATTATTTGAAGTCTTAAGTGCTGATGCGGTAAAACCAAGAGCCAGTGCATGGTATGTTATAACTTCAAGAGTTATTGAACCTTGTCCACCAAAGAATTCTGTATCAAAGAAGAAATCTCCGGTCATTGTCTTATAAACCCCTGCAATAATCAGCAGGATGAAACCACCTAACACTGAAGTTGGTATCAGTGATTTGTGTAAAATCGGTACCAAATTCTTCAACACAGTTGCAATAATAAGGCTTAGCAGAAGAACTGCTACTACATTAATTGTTCCCCAGTTACTATAGTCCCAAAAATTTGACATCTTCGTTGCCCTCACTTATGTTCTTATAACGATTGAAAACATTTACATATTTGAGCCCATTGAAGCGCTCATTCCCTTTAATCTGATAAACTTTATTATCGTGATAAATATTAACCTTGTTCTTACCCAATATTGTAACTGCATCGGTTTCGTCAAAGTTAAATACTCTGTCTCCTACTGTAATGCAATCTCCCTTTAATGTTATCTGCTGATTGTCAGCAATCTTATACTTATTCTTGTACACGATTACTTCTGACAGGTCAGCGGTTTCTGTATAGTCAATCTTGTCTTTAAGATCTTCTATCGACATACTGTTGATGACATCATTCTGATATGAGTACCATCCGTCCACGAAACGATACGGGAATTCAAAGCCCACTCCTTCAAGTTCCTTGGTAGGAAGATATTTCACCTTGATGCCGCACTTCTTACATTCGACGATATCTCCATGACTTTCGAAAGTTGAAAAGCCACACTTTGGACATATGTAAATAGCTCTTTCCAAGTATTCGGCCAGGTTCTTATGATGGAACTCGGCATCTGCCACAGCTTCGTTAACATAAAGCTCTTTGCAAATCACTTCATAAAGTTCATCATTGGACATCGCCTTTACATCTTCCGGCTCAATTACGCGACTAACGTACCCTTTCATCTTGCCTTTTCTTACAACATCGCTCCATCTAGGTTGAACACCATATCCACCCTCTATACGATAGATGGCAATTGGAAGTTTAAGCTTTTTGATAAGGCTGATGATTCCAGGTTTGATATATTCGGTTCTACCGCTGTATGTTCTGTTGCCTTCAGGAGCAAGTGCTATTGAGCCACCTTCCTTTGCAACCTTAAGACAATTCTTAACTGCCTGGATATCCGTTGTCTGTTTTTTAATTGGAATTGGAGCCACAAGCCATTTAAGAACTGATGAAATCCATCCCAGTGAAAAGATGTCCTCAGTCGCTATATAATATATAGGTCCCTTGAAAGACATTGCAATAAAGAACTGGTCATATCCCGTCTGATGATTCATAAGTATCAGGTACTGCCTGTCCCCTTGTTCTTTAAAAGGTTGTGCATCAACCCTGCACATTATCTTCATCCAAGCGCCAACAATTGGTTTTAATATGGCCGTTACAATCTTATGTCTGGTTTTAAGCCAACTATTTTTTTTCTTCATATTATCACCCTTGATTGTACATAAACCGACATATTATATTACCACAATTTTTGTTTGATTGTCAACATAACTAGGGATGCAGCGGCGGTTGCGAGAAGAATCGCAATGCTGAATAATGGTTCAATTACACTGTCGTTTTTAACGAAAATTATACCCAAATGTTCCATAAGTTTTGATGCAGTTTCTCCTTGAAGTTCCGGGCTGTTTTGTAAAAATCTTTCAGTAAACATCTGTCTGAACAACATTACTCCATGAGATATAGGAAAGTTCATTACTACAACTTGAGCCGTGTTGCCCATGGTACCAATAGGCATATATATTCCTGTTAGGAAACCAATCAATGCTCCGGTTATCGTGCAACTTCCGGCCAAAGCATTGTTTCCATTTATAAAGGATATGGGTAAAATTACAATGGCAGAAATACAAAGCGAATTTAACAATATAAGTAGCAATACTAAAAACTCATTACCTGCTCCTGCTATGCCACCATATCTCAGCATCATATATCCTTCTCCTATGAAAAGAACAACCATTGACAGTACCATTGATGCAACAGCTGCACTCAAAACATACCCCATCGTTATGGATGTTCCTCCCATGGGTGAAGTTCTGAAATCTCTTAAGATATGCTTGGTCTTATCTTCAATCATAATTCCATATGCACCCATGGATGCCGTCACCGGTGTTATCCCTAATATACCTGATATCATCCAAGCATCCATTATTGCGTTCTTATTGGTTATGCTGCCGAAAGAAGAAGTTAGGTTGTCTCTAATAAACATTATGTAAAGTATCATTATTATCACTTCTGCCAAAAGAGACATTGTAACTGCAGGCATATCCCTAAAGTAAAGCTGTAGATTTCTCAATGTTAACTTCATAAGCCCATCTCCCAAGGGTATCCATCAAATGTGATATGCCCTTTTTTCATAGTTATAATCCGCTCTGCTCTTTTCACTTCATCCATATAATGGGTTGTCATGAGAATAGTCATTTTATTATTATATCTTATGGAATCAATAGTATCCCATATCTCCCTACGAATATCAGGGTCGAGCCCCGAGGTGGATTCGTCAAGAAATAAAATCTTTGGTTTGTGTATTAAGGCCCGAGCAATATCGCACCTTCTCTTCTGTCCACCTGATAACTTGCCATAGTAACTATCAAGAATTTCAGTGATGCCTGTCATTGCTGATGTTTCTTCCATAGCTTCCACAAGCTGATTACCCCTTATTCCATAAAATTTAGCTCTTACACAGAGGTTTTCTCTAATGGTGAGCCGTTCATCCAAAACACCGTTTTGAAACACCACGCCGATGTTTTTTCTTATTCGTTTATTTTGTTCTCCCAGCTTAAGGTTATCTATATACACACTTCCTCCGTCAAAATCAGAAGAAGTGCATAATATATTAATAACTGAACTTTTTCCTGCTCCGTTTGGGCCCAGCATGGCAACCATCTGTCCTTTACAAACATGGAAACTAACGCCGTCAACAGCCGGTATATCCTCGTATGATTTTTTAAGATTCTTAACTTTTATCATCAGTTTATCATCCACACCATGTATGTGAGATAGCTGGCGAATGTAACCCAAATTAAATACGGCACCTGTATCCATGCTGCCAATTTATCTGTTCTGGTATAAGAAAGTATCATGAGAATAATCAGCAGCCATAATAGTAAAATCCACCAAAAGGCCAATTGAAACCATTGAAAGCCGAAGAATATGATGCTCCAAAAGAAATTCACAACAAGTTGTGCAGAAAAAATCATGAGTCCTATTCGTCTATCCTTTGATTGTCTGCTTAACCATATTCTCGCAGCACCTATTCCCATCAGTGCATATAATACGATCCAAACTATAGGAAATAAATATCCCGGAGGTGTCAAATCCGATTGATTCACACCTATCAAAGACATAGCATCACGCCCGCCTATTGCCATTGCAAGAAGCGACGATAATGCACCGACAACTTCACATAGTAAAATAAAAAATATATAAGTTTTTCTTTCTTTATTTTCCAAAAAAATCACCCCCATACAAGTATATGTATGGGGGTAAGTTTCTTATTCGTATGTTTTAAGCACGATTTGCCAAAGTCGCTTTATGCCATGTTCTGCTGTTCAACCAGTCTTTCAGCACCGTATTTCTTACGAAGTGCAGGTTTTTCGATTTTGCCTGTAGCGTTTCTTGGAACGTCTGCGAATATGATCTGCTTAGGTCTCTTGTATCTAGGCAGTTGCATGCAGAATTCTTCAATTTCTTCCAAAGTGCATTCCATGCCATCTTTAACAGCGATGATGGCGCCGGTGATTTCTCCAAGACGCTTGTCCGGCAATCCGATAACAGCAACGTCCTTAACCTTAGCATGTCCTGCCAAGAAGTTTTCAATCTGTACAGGATAGATATTTTCACCACCTGAAATGATAACATCCTTCTTACGGTCTACCAGGAATATGAATCCTTCTTCGTCCTGCATAGCCATGTCTCCGGTGAAAAGCCAGCCATCTTTGAGAGTGCTTGCAGTAGCTTCAGGATCGTTATAGTAGCAAGTCATAAGTCCGGGGCCCTTTACGCAAAGTTCACCAACACCGCCCTGCTCAACTTCTACGCCGTTTTCATCGACAATCTTGCATTTCCATCTATATCCCGGCACGCCGATGGCACCCACTTTGTGAGTATTTTCCATGCCAAGATGAACACATCCCGGACCTGCTGATTCTGACAATCCGTAGTTTGTATCGTATTTCTGATTAGGGAAATAATCATGCCAGTGGTTTATCAGTGATGAAGGTACAGGCTGTGCACCTATATGCATCAATCTCCACTGGTCAAGATTGTAATCTTCGATTTTAAGGTCGCCTCTATCAAGGGCATCAAGAACTGCCTGGGCCCAAGGAACCAGTAAGAACATAATAGTTGCCTTTTCGTTTGATACAGCTTCCAAAATGATATCAGGGGTTGTCCCTGTCAGAAGTACAGCCTTGCTTCCTGCACAAAGGCTACCCATCCAGTGAAATTTAGCTCCTGTATGGTACAGAGGCGGTATGCAAAGGAACACGTCATCTCTGTCTGTTTCGTGATGCTTCTGTTCCATCTGAGCCGCTTGCATAAGGCTTTCGTGATTATGTAAAATTGCCTTAGGGAATCCTGTTGTTCCGGAAGAGAAGTAAATAGCTGCATTATCATCTTCTTCAAGTCTAACAAGCGGTGCTGAACTTGAGCAGTCAGCAACCAACTCTCTATAGCTTTCTGCGAAAGTCGGGCAACCGTCTCCTACGAAAATGAGAAGTCTACCTCTGCTCAGTTCTTCTTCTATGGACTCGATTCTTCCGATGAACTCAGGTCCAAATATGAGAACTTGTATTTCAGCCAAATCGGCACAGTATTTAATTTCGTCTGAAGCAAAACGGAAGTTAAATGGTACTGCTATTGCTCCTGCCTTAAGGATACCAAAATAAATCGGCAGCCATTCGAGGCAGTTGAACATTAAGATGGCAACTCTGTCACCCTTCTTAACGCCTCTTGAAAGCAGCATATTTCCAACTCTGTTGGCTTTCTCGTCAAATACGCTCCATGTGATTTCTCTTCTATATGGTGTGGCTGATGTCTGCTGAACCAAGTCGTATTCCTTCCAGGTCTTTCTTCTAGCGTCCTTGATAGTTGGGTTCAATTCCACCAGCGCCACTTCGTCACCGTAAAGTTTATGATTTCTTTCTAGTAAATCTGTTACCGGCATTGTTATAACGTCCCTTTCTGCCATTTTCGTGGGTTCATATTCTATGGATTTTTTATAATCACATGTGAAATATTATACACGAAATGTTTCGATTAGTCTATTGTTTCTTGGTTTATCAGATTAAAGTGTTGTTTATTTCTTAATCTCTTTCTTATCGTCCTTTTCTACCGCATATTTTTTAACTATCAGATATCCTAAAGTCATATCGATTGCCCAAAGTCCCAGATAAATTCCGGTTACCAGTTTGGCATGTTTCTTATAATTCCAATCTTTTAACATATGACACCTCCTTTTTTCTTTATTATAATTATACTCCAAATTTTAGAAAATATGAAAAGCTTTTTCTACGATGCGTAGGTTGAATGTTTATGCTTTGTTAATATATACTGTTTTAAAGTAAATTTAAGGAGACCGAAGCGTGAATATCTACACTACAGGAACTGCAATTAAAAATATGCGAGAAGCTAAAGGAATGACACAAGCTGAGCTGGCCGAAAAGATCGGTGTAAGCGATAAGACTGTTTCAAAGTGGGAAACTTTGAAAGGTCTTCCTGATATAACCCTCATCGAACCATTGGCAAGAGCCCTTGGAGTTTCTGTTATGGAGCTTATTTCCGGCGATCAGATTGTAAACAAGAATGTCTCCGGCAATATGTTAAGATCTAAGATGTATGTGTGCCCTGTATGCGGTAACATTATCACTGCATCGGGAAGTGCGGCCATCAGTTGCTGCGGTATTACCCTGCCTCCACTTGAGGCTGAAGAATGCGATGATGCCCATATGATTAAAATAGAAAAAGTCGAGGATGAACACTTCATCACCCTCGACCATGAAATGACTAAACAACATTATATTTCATTTATCGCCTTCGTCATCGGCGACAGAATCCAATTCGTTAAACTATATCCTGAAGGAAATGCCGAAACGAGACTTCAGCTCCGCGGTAGAGGTTTTATCTACATTTATTGCAACAAACATGGATTGATGAAGTATAAGATTTAATTACCATTTTCTAACGGCCAAGCAATAGTCAATCCCTACAGGTGGTTTGATTTGTTGTCTTGGTCTTATTAAATTATGTTTATAAAACAGTTGCTCTTCGGCTTCTTTGTAATCCAGGTGCTCATATATACGAAATCCACACTCAGATAATAACTTCTCCATTTCAAAGTAGTCATACCGATTTTTTGCATCTCCCAAGTATTCTTCAGTAGCATAATCCAGCACTATCCCCGAACCCTCTGTCCATATATGTGCTAAAGATTTCATCAGCGAAAGAAATTCTTCTTTTCCCGCCTCGAAGGTTATACCAAATAATGATCCGAAGTAATCGTCTCCCATGTATTCTGCATTCTCTTTTGCGCGCTTACAAAATTCTTCTCTTGTAAGCTCCAGATTTTCTTCTTTACTGTGACCGATATTCGCTGCTATTCTTTTGTCTGTCTTTTTCTCCATATTACCACCTCCGTCTATTCCTATTACCATAGAAACCACATCATTACAAGCCTTGAAATTTCGGCAAAAATGTGGTAATATAAGCACATCAAAGAGAGAAGTTTCTTTGATTTTTTTTATGCCTTTTTTTAAATCTTATACAAAACCCATCTACATTCAGAAATAATGTATTTCAGCTCATATCGCTTCTCAACATCGCCTATGAAACTCTGACAGTAATAAACGATGCTTTCTTTTCCTGCTATTCTGGTTCTGTCATGACGCAGTACCGCGCCCACAGTCACAGTAATCTCTTCTTCAGGGTCAGCCATCTCGCCTTTTACCTTGAACTTATATGGCATCGGTGTTCCGTCGTCGTACTGAAACACTGCGATGGTTTTTATCGGCTTCGATACAATCTTCATGTCTTATATCCACCCATCATCAGGTAATTGCCATCGTTAACTCCGCCTTGAATCGGACTTATATCCGAGTTAGCAAAGGTGGCCCTGAAAATGCTCCTTTCTCCAAATGTCTTTCTTATCATATCAATAGTGTTGTCCAATTCTCTGGTCTTTTCTCTATCTCTCTTATCAAACATGCAAAGTTGCACTTGGTCGTTCTTAGTAAAGTCCGATACGGCTACGCTCATGGCTCTTATGGGCTCTCCCTTCCACATTTGGTCTGCCAAGGCTATCGCCGTCTCATATATTTCATCGGTAGTATCTATAGCACTGCCAAGCTTCACTTGGTGGCTATATCCACGCAAATCACTGCTTCGCAAGTGCACTGAAACAAGACCTGCCATTCGGCCAAGTCGTCTAAGCCTGCCACCTACTCTTTCGCAAAGGGCCAGCAGTTCTTTATGAATTTCTTCTGTGGTCTGAAGATCATATGGATACGTCAATCCATTACCTACACCTTTTTGTACGATATCATCGTTTATTATTACCGGTGAATTATCTATGCCATTGGCATATTGATGAACGAGAATCCCATGGCTTTTAAGAAGTCCTTTGAGAAATTCAGGGTGAGCCTTTGCCAGGTCTCCTATGGTATTTATGCTGAATTTCTTCAGCTTTCGCTCTGTGGCTCTTCCCACCATAAAAAGTTCTCTGACCGGCATTGGCCAGAGCTTGCTCTCCAGTTCTTCCGGCCAAAGAGTGTGAACCATATCGGGTTTCTTCAGCTCTCCCGCCATCTTAGCGCAGACCTTATTATTTCCAATACCGATATTTACGGTAAATCCCAGTTCACGATGGATTCTGTCTTTGATTTCATGGGCCAGACCTACAGGATCTCTCCGAGCTTCGACAGATGCCGTCATATCGCAGAAATTCTCATCCACGCTGTATCTCTGAATCTTGGGAGTGTATTCAGATAAGATCGAATGCATCGCATCACTGCAAAGCAGATACAGATCATAATCCGGAGGATAAACCACCAGGTCGTGACATTTCTTCCTGGCCTCAAACAAACTTTCTCCTGTTTGAATTCCATATTTCTTGGCAGGGATTGACTTAGTCAAAATAATTCCGTGCCTGTTCTCAGGATCCCCTGCAATGGCAGAAGGAATTGTCCTAAGATCTACACTTCCCCCTTCTTCCAAAAGCGCAGCTGCCGTCCAACTTAAGTATGCACTATTGGCATCCACATGAAAAATCAACATCCCTTTACCCCTCTCTCAAAGAAAAATTGCCCTTTGCATAATGGGCATTGTTCTTATAGTAATATTATAACGAACATTTGTTCGCATTGCAAGAGGTAGTGAATCAAAAGTAAAAAAACACCTTCCGACAATACTACGCCGAAAGGTGTTTAATAACTTGGTTATAATTATTTTCTTTTGTTAATCTTGGCGAATAATTCATAGATAATTTTCACAGCAGCCCATGAAGTTATCTGGTTTTCTGTATCAAGGGCCGGAGAAACTTCTACGATATCCATAGCCTTAACAGACAGATTTTCAACCAGCTGATTTACCATATACATCAATTCTCTGGATGAAAGACCACCTGCTTCAGGAGTTCCTGTTCCCGGAGCATATGCCGGATCCAGAACATCTATATCAAGGGTGATATAAACAACATCATAATCCTTAAATTTCTCAATCAATTTTTCAGTTGCAGCTTTGTAGCCATCCTGGAAAATATCATAGGCTTTGATTACCATAGTTTCAGGATGCGCAGCGTAAAACTCAACTTCCTCATACTCATAAGAGCGTATACCTACCTGAGCCAAATCCTCAGGTGTAGCAAGGTCCTCAAGTACTCTCTTCAAAGGACATGCGTGAGACCACTTGCTACCTTCATATTCATCGCAAAGGTCCGGATGTGAATCGAAGTGAATAACGCCCACTTTTTGGTCTTTATAATATCTGCCGAGGGCTTTTCCCAAAGGAATAGTTACAGAATGGTCTCCTCCGAGGAAAAGGCAGAACTTGCCTGATTCCAAAAGCTTCAAAGCTTCTTCTTCAACCTCTTTGTAGTATGCCTGCCAATCAAGGGAAAATTCAACATCTCCGGCATCATAAACTTTAAGATCTTGGAAAAACTCACCTGTGCTGTTTACAGGCGGTAAAACTTCGGAACATTTGCGTATTTCATCTGGGGCAAGGGCTGCTCCCTTACCAACACTTGCAGCACCATCAAAGCCGATACCCATGATACAAATGTCAGCTTCATTTATATTTGCTGTACTGATTTCTCTCCAAGCTTTCATTTGAATACAACCTCCACAATACTTGTATAAAACTTATAATTATGTTAAAATTATACTACTTTAACAAAGGAGATACAAACATGGCAAAAAAAGAAAATTTAAAACTTAATCTGCTTGACTGCACTCCTGTCAGAGAGCCGGATCTGGGATGGACAGAAAATGAAAACGGAATTATTACCGTCCACCGTGTGCATACTTCATTTACAGATCGTCTGATACATACAGTAACTAAACGACCTCTCCGTCAAACTCACATTACCCTTGAAGAATTCGGTAGTTTCCTTTGGAAGAACATGGATGGCAGAACTACACTGAGAGAGCTTGCTAACATGCTCAAGGATGAGTTCGGCGAAAAAGCAGAACCGCTTTATCCAAGACTTGAAAAATACGTTGTAACACTGAAAAACAACAAACTCATATTCTGGATTCTTCCTGAAAATCCAAAGAAAACGGAAAGACAGGAAAGACTACAGAAAAAGTAGTATAAATCATAGAGGCTTTCACCGTACGAATACGGCGAAAGCCTTTTTCTATGAGAAGGGTTAGTTTAAATTTCTATATCAGTCATTCCGATAACGTCGGTAATTCCAAGTCCCGGGCTATCACCCAGTGTGAACCATGGGATTTCTTTATTAAATCCTCCAACTACCGGATCTTCTTTTAGCAATATTGCTGCGTCAAGATCAACTCTTGTTATGGTTTTCTTTGCAGCTGCAAGATGCGCAGCAGCAGTAAGGCTTATCTTACTTTCAACCATACAACCCAGCATACATTCTACGCCGAATTCTTCGGCGATTTCTATAATCTGAAGAGCCTTATAAATGCCTCCGCACTTCATCAGTTTGATATTAAGTACATCAGCAGCATTCATTTCAAGCAATCTGCGAGCGTCTTCAGGTGAGAAGCAACTTTCATCTGCCATGATGATTGTATTAACATTATCCTTAACTTTCTTCATACCATCAAAGTCTCTTGCCTTCACCGGCTGTTCAACCAGTTCAACATCGAAACCGAGGTCTTCGATTTTACGGATAGTATCAATAGCTTCATCAACTTCCCATCCCTGATTAGCATCAAGTCTGATTTTCATATCCTTTCCAACCACGTCGCGTATAGCTTTAACGCGTTGAATGTCCTTTTCAGAATCAATACCAACCTTCAGCTTCAAAGCTGAAAATCCTTGTTCAAGAACTTCAGCTGCATCTGCTGCCATTTCTTCAGGTTCGTTGATACTGATTGTTATATCAGTTTCAACTTTGTCGCGATATCCGCCTAAATACTTATATAATGGTACACCCATTTCTTGAGTGTATAAATCATATAATGCCATATCTACTGCGGCTTTCGCACTTGTATTCCCCTCTATGGAACCATGAAGCTTAGCTTGGATGGCATCCATATCAGTTACCTCCTGCCCAATAAGGGCAGGAGTAATATATTCTTTGATTGCTGCTCTGATAGAGTCATTGTCTTCACCGGTGATAGCCTTTGTCGGCGGTGCTTCGCCAAAACCTACACGACCATCATCAGTATGTACCATAACAACAGTATTTTCAGCAGAATCTACTGTTCTTAAAGCAGTTTTGAAAGTTTTATTAAGAGGGATACTGATATGTTTTAGTTCTATATCTGAGACTTTCATGTGCCCCTCCTATATGTTACAGTTGTATATCTCTACCCTTTAACTTATCTTCTTCCTTCTTACTGAAAATAATGTAGCAGAAGATTGCTGTAACGATTGCGAATCCAACCATGCCGGCCCAGCCGCTTTCCCAGCCGCCGAGGATGCCTGCAGCGTTGATTCCAACATAGGACATAACAGTTACGATAACACCCATGAGAGATTCGCCTGCGATCAGACCTGAAGCGTAGATAGTTCCCTTTTCAATCTTCTTAGCCTTAACATCGCCTTCAAACTTCTTGTCTACGATACCTCTTACAGCACCACCAACCATTAATGTAGTTGACAGGTGGATTGGCAGATACAGACCAACTGAGAATACCAATACGGATCCGCCCAGCAGCCATACCATAACTGCGATAGCCATACCGCAGATGATCAGTGACCAAGGCATTGTTCCGCCCATGATACCTTCAGCGATTGATTTAACCATGTTTGCGTGTGGAGCAGGCAGTTTTTCTCCGCCAATTCCGTATACATCATTCAGCATGATGATTACAGCACCCATAACTGCAGCTGCAGATACGATACCGATCATCTGACCGATCTGCTGTTTCTTAGGAGTAGCTCCCAGTAAGAAACCTGACTTCAGGTCCTGAGCCATATCGCCTGAGATAGCCAGTGCGATACAGATCATTGATCCTACTACTACTGTTGCAGCGATGCCTGTAACGCCGGAGTATCCGAACAGACGGAAGATGCAAGCTGTGATCAGCAGTCCGCCGATTGACATAGCTACGATTGGGTTATTAGTACTTCCAACATAACCTACTAAGTGAGCAGATACTGTTACGAAGATAAATCCGAAGATTACTACCAGGATAGCGCCAACGCTTCCAGCCAGTACGCTTGGGAATACAGGTAAGAATGCGATGATTGCCATTACAATCAGGATTCCGATGATCAGAACTTTGCCGCCGAGGTTCAGGTCTGTTCTCTTAACGTTAGCAGCATCTTCGTTACCCATGTGACCGAATGTCTGCTTAAATGATCTAACAATGATAGGCAGAGCTGTAAATAAGCTGATAAATGCACCCATTGTTACAGCACCGATACCCAGATACTTCAGGTAGTTTGACCACATATCCCAAATGTCCATTTCTGACAGAGGAATAGTTGATGGAGCCAGAACCATATCAGGTGCCAGTGTTCCGATGAAGTGGAGCAGTGGCAGGAATCCGAACCAGCCTAATACTCCGCCGGCCAGAGACTGCATACATACTCTAGGTCCAATCAGGAAGCCTGCACCAAGCAGTGATCCCAGGTAGTCCATACCTACAGCACCACCAGCCAGAGGGCCCTTGCTGAATACTACGTCGATTGTGTAAGGTACGATGATAAATCCATCTGTGATGAACTTCCAGATAGCACCCAGTCCGAGAGCTGAGAACAGCAGCTTAGCGCCGCTTCCGCCTTCATGTCCGGATGATACAACTTCTGCACATGCAGTACCTTCTGGATAAGGCAGTTCTCCGTGTAAGTCCTTGATGAGGAACTTTCTCAGAGGAACCATCATCAAACATCCCAGCAGACCGCCGCCTGCACAGATGAAGAATACTGTAATCATGCTTACATCAAGATTTAATAATAATAATGCCGGTAATGTGAACGCAACACCAGCTGCGAGTGCTTCACCTGCAGAACCGATTGTCTGGATGATGTTGTTTTCCAGTACAGTACTGTCTTTAGTGAACACTTTCAGGATAGCCAGGCCCATTACAGCTGCAGGGATAGATGCACAAATTGTCATACCAACCTGCATAGCTAAGTAAGCGTTAGCTGCGCCGAATACGATAGCGAGCAGAATACCAATGATTATTGCTCTCAGTGTGAACTCTTTAATATTACTGTCAGCAGAAATATAAGGTTCATAGTCAGCGCCACTTACTTTAGCACCGAAGCCACTAGCTTTTGGATTTCTAATTTCCATAACTTTTCTCCTTTTCTCTTACTCTTTATCTTCAAGAAAATCGTAAACGATTTTCGAAGTAACACCTATCATCTGTCTCGCTTCATTGTTGGATGCAGCATCCCAAACAAAGAAGTTGTACATATAATCTGTCTTTTCTCCATAAACTATGGATATTTCATGGTCCAGACAATCAAGTTCGCCGGTCTTTCTTGCGATAGGAATTTCGTCAGGCATATGATCTCTCATCATACACTCATCAGCTTGTCCCTTCATGATTTCCAGCATAATCTGATCGTACCCTTCTCCCAAGAGCTCAGTATCATATAATCTCTGCATGAAATCAGCAAGTTCAGCAGGAACGGTAAGGTTGTCCTTTCCTTCTCTTGCAGCTTCGAAATCCATCATCTTTCTCTGAAGCAATGACTTTTCGAAACCCATCTCTCTAATACGTTCATTAATGGAGTCTATACCGAAATAATCTATCAGTACATTTGTAGCTGTGTTATCACTATAAACAATCATCAGATTGAGAAGTTCTCTCAGTGAGTAAGGTCTTGGATTGAGGAATGTCAGTACGCTGAATTCCACAACGTCGGATTCCGTAACTCTTATGTCTGTATCAAGGTTCAGCTTGCCATTCTTAACTCTGTTCATGGCTTCTGCCATAATAAATACTTTGATAAGACTTGCTGATCTTACAACCAAGTCTTCCTGATAAGACCAAGTTTCGCCACTTTTTAAGTCTTTAATAACAAATGCACATTTAGCACCCTTTGGTTCAACTTGTTGAATCAATCTTTCTTTCAGCAAAGTTCTCACTCCTTTAATAAAAGTTCTAAACAAAAAATCCAGCGACAAACCAGCATTGCTAGTCTTCACTGGATTTCATTCACGATGATAGACGGGGTAAGCCGTATATCTAATTTGAACGAAGCAGTTTAGTAATACTTCTCTTTAATCTCTTTATATTTTTTTACGGCATCTTTGTAGGCTGTGATTATTGCCTTCTGAGATGTTCCGTAATATCTTCGTGTAATTTCTTTCTCGATTTCAGGATCATAATCACTGAACGATTTTCCTATGAAAAAATCACTTATGAATCTACTGGTTATGGAAATGGTAGCCGAACATTCCATATCTACCACTTTATCATCAACAGTATCAATGACAAATCCTATGAAGAAAATCTTGAAATTACTGGTTATGGCATTTTCACTACTTGTTTTGCCATGACCAACGATATAAACAGTACTTTTATCGTACATAATTCTTCTCCATACAACAAAATATGCGTTTTTAATACTTTACCATATAAAAGCCATTGTGTCTATATTTTTTTAAATAGATAACCTATACATAGCATGTGCAATTATCTCAATATTTTTCATCAGGTGCTCAATAGATATGTACTCATCTTTCTGATGAATAACATTTTCCTGACCCGGAAAAACAGGTCCAAAAGCAACAATATTTTTAACGGCTTTAGCGTAAGTTCCTCCACCGATAACAACAGGCTCCGCCTCAACACCTGTCTGCTCATTGAACACTTTCTGCAAAGTCTGCACGAGAGTGCTTTCCTCAGGTATGTAAAGAGGCTGCACATTGCTCTTCAGTCGGCAATCCATCCACTTTTCAAGAGCTGATTTTTGCAGTTCATCAACTGTTTCTTCGAAATTCTCCTCTGCAGGATATCTACAATCCAAAGTGATTTTGATATGCTTGCTGTCGCCTTCCAGAAGACCGACATTTACAGTAGTGTCACCGAATTTACCTTTGGAACAACTAATACCAAGACTTTTACCGTCTGTTTCGAATGCAATATGGTCGTTATAGAAGTCTACGAATTCTTTAAGATCACCCCAAACTTCATCTGCAGCCTTTTCCATGAGGGCTGAAATAGCGTTCTTTCCAAGATGAGGTGTGCTGCCATGAGCTGAAACTCCCTCGGCTTCGATAGAGATGACCTTTGCGTCTTTATCAGCAAAAGTGAGCTTTGCAGCATCAGGAACTATATTTACTGCCTTTCCGGCCAAAGCTGAAATCAGTGAGCCGTCTGTTATTTTCTTTTCGATAGTAATACGAGCAATACCTTTTTCGGAGAAAATTACAGGATAATCCGCATCAGGTGTGAATCCCATTACAGGTGTTTCTTCAGTCTCATTGTATCTGACCATGTCGCGGCTTCCAGTTTCTTCA
The DNA here is from genome assembly GCA_045638485.1 of Lentihominibacter sp. Classification (GTDB taxonomy): domain Bacteria; phylum Bacillota; class Clostridia; order Peptostreptococcales; family Anaerovoracaceae; genus Lentihominibacter. The sequence continues at coordinate 20,449 of JAZUBM010000072.1, forward strand.
TTAGTGCCAAAGATGATTCTGATTCTTCTCTTGAGAGGTCCCGCAAGATTTCTCACCGCATCCAGTGCATAAAGTGCTCCGATTATAGGTCCTTTATCATCGAGGGTTCCACGTCCGTATATTCTATCGTCTACTATTTCTCCCCATGGGTTATATGTCCAGTCATCTCCCACAGGCACGATATCCAGATGGCCGAGAACTGCAATCATCTCTTCCCCTTCACCGTATTCAGCATATCCGACTTTATTATCTATGTTGGCAGTTTTAAAACCCATTTTATCCGCTAAAGCCAGCGCATGCTCAAGAGCATCATTAACCCCTTTGCCAAATGGCATGGATTCTTGTGGTTCGGATTCCGTACTATCGATTGCTATGCTTTCAAGTACGGCAGCAATTATTTCGTCCTGTCTTTCTCTTATATATTCATTAAACATTTTTGTCCCTTTCTTAAAGTCAACAAACATGTTGATAAAATTGGTACACCTACAATATAATACCAAAAGAAGCATAATCATACAAGAAAGGATTTAATCATGAGAATTCCTGCAATTTTTAGAATCACAACTTTGATATCGGCTCTGATTATACTTGCAGCTACTATTTTACTGGTAATCAACTGGCCACAGATTCCGGATCAAGTACCGACTCACTTTGGTTTCAACGGCGAAGCTGATGCCTATGGTGGCAAAGGTACTTTAATATTCATGGATATACTGGCATGGGGACTCCTTATTGGTATGACAGTCATAAGCAAATACCCAAATAAAATGAACTACCCTGTTAAAGTAACGGAAGAAAACAAGAATCGTCTTTATTTTTTAGGAATAATCATGCTTGAAATAACAAAGTTCTTTACCGGCATCTTGTTTGCATTAATCATAATATGCATTTCATTGAGTGCTAATATTCCTCAAGCCATCGTGATTATAAATTTGGCAGCATTGCTGATTTCAATTGGCATTTGTATGTATCTTATGTATAAGTATAAATAATTAAAAAAGAACAGGTTTATTGCCTGTTCTTTTTTTAATTATGCAAAATAATATTCTTTTTCTATCCATGCCATCAAAAGATTCACTATCCTCTTCTGCTGGTCTTTAGTAAGCTCAACACCTAGCGGAACTCGATACCATTTATTGAGGCATCCTCGACAACAACAAGCACATGCATGCTGTGCTTTGAAAACGGGATGACCTTTCATTGGCGTCTGTTTACCATCATTGGGAATAACTGCAGGTGCAAGTCTCTTGGCAATGAAGTCAGCTGCATGCTCCCTAATTACATCCATACCCTTATCATCTATGTATTTCTTTTCCATTCCGCTGAGATGAAAACCTGCACGGAACTCTGATTCTCTTAATTTAGCGAGTGCCTCATTTATAGTCTGCATTATTTAATTTCCCCACATTAGCTTACCACATATTTCACTGCACACGCGATCAATATTATTACTATCACAATAGCGTAGAACCTGCATGTTCCACACTTTCTTTTACCATTGCATCCTTTGGTCTTGCATTTAGTCATTTGTCTTGTCTCCTTTTACTTGCCGAAAAATGCACAACTAAAACCATTAAAGATTTTCCATGTCAGAATATAAATTATCTAAATATAAATCGAATTCGTTAAATTTATCCGCAAGTTTTCTATCAGTTTCACCGAATTCTTCACTATAAGACTTCAGCGAACCATTCGGGTTAACAATCATATTAGTAAATTCAATAAATACATCACATGTATCACAAAATTTATCATATGCATTAGAAAACTTCTCAGGAGGGTCGCTTAATTTTTCTACATATTCAATCACAACTTGTTGATTTTCATATATGGTACTTACTCTCAAACTAAACTTCTCATCCTTATATAGAGCATCTAAAGCATCATTAAAATCCGAAACATAAGTTCCATTCTTCATTGTAAAGGCTTTCGTATCATTATCCCACTTATGCCAAATAGCATCATTCCAAACATTTATAACTAAATTACCACAATCTTCGGTTTCTGCAGCGCAACTAATCATAGTATTGAAAGCATCCGCCAAATCATTATAGTATTCAATCTCTTTATTAGTTTTATTGTAATCAAGGCAGACAAAGACAAGAAGCACTAAGATAATTGCTGTAATGACTTTTCTAACAACTTTCTTCTTGCTCTTTACTGGCTTATCGGGCGTCTCAGTGTATTTAAATTCTTCACTAATTTCCGGTTCATCTTCTTCAATCGGACAGCCACAATTTTTACATATGGTATCGTCATCTTCCAATATAGCACCACATTCTTTGCATCGTATGAAATTCCTAGACTTCAAACTATATCCACAGCGAACACACTTCTCAGCCTTATCTGATACACTTTTTCCACAAATAGGACAATTAACTAAAGCCATTTCATATCTCCTACTAAAACAACGTTAAATACTTATTTGTATCCTATTAGCACACTATTGATATACTCCTTAAACCCCTCAATGACGTGCTGCGGCGCCGTTATCTTAACTCCTGAACCTAGTCCTGCAACCCATCCATAAAACTGTCCGCTTACAGCCACTTCGTGACGTACGCTGAATTTACCTTCTTCGGTTTTCATGATAATTACATCGGTGCCAAATCTGTCCATGACAACACCGATTAATTTATCATCAAATTCCATTGTCACAGGTTCTATCGTTCCGCCATACATACCAAAAGTATTCTTGGCAAATCTGGCAAGATCGAAGTCCTTGAAGACTTCTTCGCCTGTACGCGGTTCATCTATAAGAGTGATGCTCTGCATCTTATCCACTCTGTAATGCTTCACTAGTCCGGTAAGCTCATCATGACCGATCATATAGTAATTTTCGTCATCCCATGTCATCGCCCACGGACTGATAACGAATGGATTACCACCGTTACGAGCCACCAGCTCCTTGTCGGTATTCCACTTAAAATAAGTGAATTTT
>JAZUBM010000073.1:0-7167 GCA_045638485.1 Lentihominibacter sp.
CCGTTTTTAACTGCTACGTCAGCTTTGAATGACGCTTTAGCTGTTACGACTGTGCCGCCTTTGATCAATAAATCCATAACTTATTCCTCCTTTATTTAATGTGGATAATAGTAGGAGCCTTTGGGTCTCAAAGGCTCCTAATGTTTTTATATCAAGTTTTTATATGACTTTAATATAAATTTGTAATTAAGCTCTTTCTGTGAAAGCTTCGTGTTCTTCTTCAGTTACATATGACTTTCCAGCCATTGAAGTCTTCATCAGTACTACGTATACTACGAAACCTACTACGAATGAGAATACATAGTTGATTGAGTTGATGAATGTGAAGAATGCACCGGATGCTCCGAAGTAAGTCAGCAGTGGCAGGATAAATGCTGCAACCCATGCGATGATTGCTGCCCAGTTGATACCGTTTGAGTACCAGTACTTGCCGTCTTCTCCCTTGAACAGACCAGCAACGTCGATTCTCTTCTGCTTGCAGAAGAAGTAGTCTGCGATGAAGATAGCTGCGATTGGAGCCAGGATTGTTCCGTAAGCGTTCATCCAAGTGAAGTATGCACCACCGGAACCATAGATCCACCAAGCCTGCAGGATGAAGAATGCGATGATGATTGTGATGATAACGCCCATCTTGTAGCTGATCTTCTTAGGGTTGATGTTGGAGATTCCGTTAGCTGGAGCTACTACGTTAGCTGCTACGCAAGTAGTTACTGTAGCCATTACAGTACCGATAGCTGCGATGATTACAGCCAGCTTTGAATCGATGTAGTAGAATACGCCAGTTGGGTCGAACATTGCAGTTCCCAGAGCCAGCTTAGTAGCCTGTGCGAAGTATGCTCCGATGAATGCGCAGATTGCCATTGGAAGAGGCATTCCGTAGAGCTGACCTCTGAACTGGTCTTTCTGTGACTTAGCATATCTTGAGAAGTCAGGAATATTCAGAGCCATTGTAGCCCAGAATGCGATGTTACCCATCAGACCGCCCATGTATACGTTCCACATTCCACCTGATGCTTCGATCAGAGCTGCGTCGTTAGGCTGCTGCATTACTTCCCAGAATCCGTATCCAGCATCCTTAGCCAGACCAGCTGCCCAGATCAGGAGAGCTGCCATAACTACGATGAGGATAGGTGATCCGATGTTCTGAACCCACTTAATCTGGTCCATACCAGTGTAAGCGATCCAAGCGATGAATACGATAAAGATAACGTATCCGATGAACTGTCCCATTGCTACAGTCTGGATTCCGCCCCATGAAGGAAGGCCGATTGTCCAAGTAGCATCCAGGAACTTAGGAGCAACGAGGCTGATGATAGCTGCAACAGCGCCGCCGCCTACCCACGCCTGTACTGAAGTCCATCCGCAAGCAGTGATAGCTCTCAGGATAGCTGGAAGCTGAGCACCTCTTGTACCGAATGTCAGTCTAGCGAACAGTGGGAATGGGATACCATACTTAGTACCGATCTGTGAGTTCAGCTGGATAGGAATCAGGATGATTAAGTTACCCAGAGCAACGTTCAGTACTGATAACCATGGGGATACGCCCATACCGATAAGTCCGGAAGCGAGTGATAATGATGGAATACAAATTGACATTCCAACCCACAGCATAGTGATGCTGTATGTAGTCCAGTTTCTCTGTGAAACTGATGATGGAGCCAGGTCTTCATTGTAGTACTTTGATGACACCAGTTCCGCACGAGCCGCATCTGTTAATTCGAACAGGCCGCCCTTTTCAACTTGTGTGTACGTTGACATAAAACACCTCCATAAAGATTTTTATATAATTGAATAAATTATAACGTAGTAATTATACTACAACTGCTTGGAAAATGTAACTAGTTTTTTGATGGTTTTGATATTATTTTCTGAAAAATTAAACGCAACTAAATTTTAGTGTATAAATTCCAACAATATGTAGTGCTTTATGCCTTTAGAAACATATATGATTCCCATATAAATGAGAGGGATTTGCAAAATAACTACTATTATATATAATATATTTAGACGGAGGTGAGATTATGGCATTTTCTAAGAAAAAAACAGTAGAAATCTTAAACAAATTAAGAACAGAATATCCTGATGCCGAGTGCGCTTTGCATCATAAGAATACATTTGAATTGATTATTGCCGTAGCGTTGTCTGCACAGACTACAGATAAGAGCGTAAATAAAGTGTCGCCGGCGCTGTTTGAGGCATATCCTACAGCCGAAGATTTGGCGAATGCGCAGCAAGCGGATGTGATGGAACTGATCAAGACTATCGGCATGAATAAAACTAAATCAAAAAATATAATTGCTCTGGCTCAGCAGCTGTGCGATAAGCACGAGGGACAAGTTCCGGAAGACTATGATGCATTGATAGAGTTACCGGGTGTGGGTCGAAAAACTGCCAATGTAGTTTTATCTGTAGGTTTCGGACATCAGAGAATCGCAGTTGACACTCATGTGTTCAGAGTAAGCAACAGGATTGGATTAGTAAAAGAGAAGGACGTTCTTAAGACTGAACTTGGTCTCATGAAAGCATTGCCGGAAGATAGATGGTCGGAGGCTCACCACAGCTTGATTTTTCACGGACGTAATTGCTGCAGTGCCAGAAATCCTAAATGTGATGAGTGTGTCATAGGGGATATTTGCAAGAAGGTTGGATTGTAAACGAAAAAGGCTCAGCTCTCGTAATGAGGCTGAGCCGATTTTTTTTATTTAATTAGTTTCTACCGCAGCAGTGCTTATACTTCTTGCCACTTCCGCATGGACAAGGTTCGTTTCTACCGATCTTCTTTTCCTTAACAACTGTCTTTGACTGCTTGTACTTCTTAGCGATTTCCTTCATCTTATCGAGACCGAGGATATCTTCCCACTGAGGCAGGCCATAAAGGTAGTCAGCTCCTGCAGCCAGCATGTTGTAGAACAGAGTTTCAGGTTCGATTTCGATTTCAATCTGTGAGTTTTCATCGAAGCTCTGGAAATCCTGGCTCTTCTTAAGGCTTGTGTCGATACCGTCGAGGAATCCCATGTAGATAACAGGTCTGATTTCATGTTCAGCCGCCAGTTCTCCGAGAGTTCCTTCAATCTTTTTAGTTGGGTCATCCAGGATAGCGCTGTAAAGCTTAGTTTCAGCTCCTGCATATTCTTCCCAAAATTCTTCAAATGATTCTTCTGTCTGATTTTCAATCAGTTCTTTCCACTGTTCATATAAAGTCATTTGTTGTTACCTCCTGTATTAAACAACTAAAGATGTTTCTGATAGAAACTATCTTAAAATAGTTCTTGCGATTTCAATAACGTCGCCCATTACGGCACTTCCTGTAGGAAGCGGACCTGCACCCTTTCCGTAGAACATCAGGTCATCAACTGCATTGCCCTTTACAAATACTGCATTGAATTCCTTATTGATGTTTGCCAGCGGATGAGTTTCGCTGATGTACATTGGTCGTACTTCGTAGAATATGCTTCCATCTTCTTCCTTCTTAGCGTGTGCGATCAGCTTGATCTTGCATTTGTTAGAACGTGCTTCTTCGATCTTTTCCTTAGTGATTTCAGTGATGCCTGTTGTAGGAATTTCTGTAGGCGGCACGTAGTGATCAAACATGAGAGCCATCAGGATTGACAGCTTGTTAGCTGCGTCGATACCTTCAACGTCTGCAGTAGGGTCAGCTTCTGCAAAGCCCAGGGCCTGCGCATCCTTAAGAGCTTCGTCGTAGCTCCAGCCTTCCTTTGTCATCATGTGAAGGATGTAGTTAGTAGTTCCGTTGAGGATACCCATAACTTCTTCAAACTTGTTAGCTCTCAGTGGGCCTGTCAGAGTTCCAAGGATAGGAATTCCGCCGCCAACGCTGGCTTCGAACTTGAAGATGATATTGTTAGCCTTAGCAGTTTCCATCAGCTTGTGGTAGTTGGCAGCAACTGCAGCCTTGTTGGCTGTCACAACATGCTTGCCGTTTTCCATAGCCTTCAGCATGAATGATGATGCCGGTTCGATTCCACCCAGCAGTTCGATAACGATATCGATTTCAGGGTCGTTGAAGATTACGTCAGGGTCCTGAGTGAACTTGTTCTTATCCACTTCGATGCCTCTGTCTCTGTCAACGTCTTTTTCAAGTATTTTAACGATCTCAACTTTTGTTCCAAGAGTTGATTCGACTTCTGCTCTGTTCATTTCGAGGGTTTTGTAAGTTCCTGTTCCGATGTTACCCATTCCAAGTAATCCGATTTTTATTGTTTTCATTGGTAAACCTCCATAATAATTCCAGTCTATCCATAATATCATATCTTCCCATGGAACTTCAATGATTTTCAATGGTTTGTCTTCACTTTTTTGGTGTTAAGAAGTACAATAAGAGAAAGCGAAAGGAGAAGATAGAAATGGCTATACATATAGTTCTTGTAGAACCTGAAATACCACCGAACACAGGGAATATAGCAAGAAGCTGCGCAGCGACAGGTGCGGCGTTGCATCTCGTGAAGCCTCTGGGATTTTCTATAGATGATAAGAGCCTCAAGAGGGCCGGTCTTGACTATTGGCCGTATGTTGATGTGACTGTTCACGAAAGCCTTGAGGACTTCATGAAAGAATACGAAGGCAGCAAGATGTATCTGGCGACTACCAAGGGTGGAAGTATATATACAGACGTTGCGTTTAAAGATGGGGATATGATTCTTTTTGGAAAGGAAACAGCAGGGCTTCCTAGGGACTTTATAGAAGAACATAAAGAAAATGCCATTAGAATTCCTATGAGTGCTGACACGAGATTAAGATCTTTGAATCTTAGTAACTCAGCTAATATTATATTGTTTGAAGCATTGAGACAGCTAGGTTTTCCGGGATTGGAATAAGAGCATAACGCAAATATTCAAAAAAATCTGAAGTTGGCAAAGAATTTGCTTTATGATACAATGACACCAGAGGTATGCACATGAGTATGAAGCTTGGATATGACTTGACAATTGAACAAGTGCAGAAGCTGGTGATGACGCCGGAATTGATTCAGGCAATTCAGATTTTGCAATTCAATACTCAGGAGCTGGATTCCTATGTACAGGAGCAGCTTCTGGTTAATCCTGTCCTGGAGCAGGTGGCTTCTGAACCTCAAGAAGGTGTGATTGAGTCTAAACAAAAGGATGATGAGTTCGACTGGAAAGAATACCTCAATAACAGACAGTATGATGACATTAGCTACAGGCATTGGGAAGATAGAAGTTCTGAAGAGAAAGAGAATACTTACGAGCAGTATGTGTCATCGGATGTTACATTGCCTGAGCATTTGATGTTCCAACTCCAATTTGCAGCACCTAAAAGAGATTGCAGGGTAGTTGGAAAATATATAATCGAGTCTTTGGATGAGAACGGATATATGACCTCTTCTGTGGAAGAAATCATGGCGGCAACAGGTGCAACAGAAGAGAAGGTTGCAAAGGTGCTGGACATTATACATACTTTTGACCCTATAGGTGTTGGAGCCAAGGATTTGGCTGAATGTCTTACTATACAGCTGAAACAAATGGGCCAGCTAACCGAAACTTTTGATAGAGTTATCAATGAGCATCTTGAAGATTTGGCCAACAATAGGTTGGCAATGATAGCCAAGGATATGGGAATACCCATTAAAGAAGTTCAAGATATGTGCGATATAATAAGAACTTTGGAACCAAAACCCGGCAGAAGTTTCGCGGCACAGACTGACAACAGATATATCGTTCCTGATGTGATTGTAGAAAGGGTAGACGATGAGTATGTTGTTACCATCAATGAGAACAGTTCGCCGAAACTGATGGTAAGTTCATACTATCAGAAACTGCTTAAAGAAGCTGATAAGGATGATAATCTAAACAAATACTTATCAGATCGTGTCAACTCTGCGCTTTGGCTTATTAAGAGTATCGAACAGAGAAAACAGACTATATATAATGTGGTAACGGCTGTAGTTAAACATCAGAAAGACTTTCTGGATAAAGGCAACAAGCACATGAAGACTCTGACGTTAAAAGATATCGCTGAAGAAGTGGGCATACATGAATCTACAGTGTCTAGGTCCATCAACGGTAAATATCTTCAGTGTCCGAGAGGTGTGTTTGAAATAAAGTATTTCTTCTCTGCAGGAGTTGCTGGCAGTGAAGGAGAAGGAATTTCTTCCAACAGCATTAAGGAATTTATTAGGGAGATCGTGGAGAACGAAGATCCTAAGTCACCATGCAGTGACCAGACAATGGTTGAAATGCTTAAGGAAAAGGGAATAAATATTTCAAGAAGAACAATTGCAAAATACAGGGATGAGATGCATATTTTATCTTCATCCAAAAGAAGACGTTATTGATCCTGAGAAGGTGAAATATATTAATTAATTATTGAAAGCTATTATATTTTTCGGGGAGGAACAAAGAAAATGGCAATCAAAATCGGTATAAGCGGATTCGGACGTATTTCAAGAGTAGTTATTAGAGCAGCAATGTTCGAAGATGATATCGAGATCGCAGGCATCAATGTGAGAAATGCAGATCTTGAATATATGGTATACATGCTGAAATATGACTCCACATTCGGACGTTTTCCAAAGGAACTTGGCATGTATGAAGATGGACTGATCATCGATGGCAAGAAGGTTCCTGTTTACAGCGAAAGCGATGCTTCCAAGATTCCATGGGGAGAATGCGGAGCTGAATATATCGTAGAAGGTACAGGTGCATATAACACTACTGAAAAAGCACAGGTACATATTGATCAGGGCGCTAAGAAAGTTATCATCACAGCACCGGCAAAGGATAAGGAAACGCCTACATTCGTAATGGGCGTTAACCATAAGACTTATGACAAGTCAATGAACGTTGTATCAAACGCTTCATGTACAACTAACTGTCTGGCTCCTCTGGCAAAGGTAATTGAAGACAATTTCGGTATCGACCAGGGTCTCATGTCAACTATCCACGCAGCAACAGCTAAGCAGAAGGTAGTTGATGCTCGTTCAATGAAAGACTGGAGAACAGGAAGATCAGTATTCAACAACATCATTCCTACTTCAACAGGAGCAGCTAAGGCAGTATCACTGGTTATTCCTTCACTGGAAGGCAAGATGACAGGTATCGCGTACAGAGTTCCTACTTCTGACGTTTCAATGATCGACCTGAACATCATGACTAAGAAAGAAACTACATATGAAGAAATCTGCGCTAA
>JAZUBM010000074.1:0-2432 GCA_045638485.1 Lentihominibacter sp.
GATGTGTTTCAGGACCAAGACATGAGTCAGGAAATGGGCGGTATGAGTATGTAAGGAAAGGACAGGTGATGAAGTGAATAAATACGGAATTGATGAAGCAACCGTGGCGAAGTTATATGATGAAGCAGAGGAATATTCAAAGACCGATGAATTTGAGTTAGACAAGCAGGATATGCAGTATAAACTTCAAATGGAAGGCAAGGAAATTCCTGATGATGAAAAACTCAATGAAATGGTCAAGAAACAGTATGTTGATATAAGATGCAGAGAACTGTATTGCGAAAAAAACGGACATACTTGGAAAGAAACAAATCCGGATCCTGAAAACGGAACCAGTGATTTGGATTGTGAATGTTGCGGAGAACATCAAACTCTCCAATGGTTGTAAAATGAGCATACGAAGGGAGTGATGCAGAGTATGTTTGTATTCGATTGGTTTATGGACTGGATATACGGCAAAGTTCTCGAATTCGTTCAGGAATTCTTTACATACATCAGTGGAATGGGTGTAGAGATATTTGAACTTGGATGGATACAAGCACTGCTTGAATTCTTTCGGTTGTTCGGATGGGCAATGTATGTAATTGCCTTAGTTGTAGCAGTATTCGATGTAGCACTCATGTGGCAAAGTGGTCAGGGAGGTGGCATAAAGGATGCCGCCCTTGGAGCTATAAAAGGCTTTATGGCAGTAAACCTCTTTACTGTTCTTCCGATAGAATTGTATAAGCTTTGCATCGACATGCAAAAGAGTCTTGGCAATGCAATGACTACAATGTACGGAAGCAGTCTGACGTTTGATTTATCAACCGCCGCTTCCGATACCATAGGAATGCTCACCGGTACTACAGGCATAGTGAATCTGTGTATTATAATCGCACTTGGCTATGCAGTAATAAAAGTATTCTTTGCAAACATCAAACGAGGCGGTATTATGATGACCAATATAGCAGTTGGTTCGATGTATATTTTCGGACTTACAAGAGGTCATCAGGATGGCTTTGTAGATTGGTGCAAACAGGTGATCGCAATATGCCTTACAGCATTCCTGCAAAACTCACTTCTCTTTGCAGGTCTTGTTACATTCCGAGATAATATGATTTTAGGACTTGGAATTATGCTAGCTGCAAATGAGGTGCCGAGAATTGCCGACAGGTTCGGTCTTGATACTTCATCAAGAGTGAATATCATGAGTACATATTACGCAACACAAGCAGCCGTAAGAACAACACAGGCCGTAATGAAGTTTATGAAGAAATAAGGAAGGAGGATGTAGAGATTGTATATATATCCCGATAACTTAAAATCAAAAGCCGTTATGTGGATGTGGGAACTTAAGGATATAGGCATTATTGCTATCTGTGCAATTATTTCAATTGTTGCAATTACTCAAACAGGCTTTATGCTTCCGCTTGCTGCAACGGCAGGATATGCATTCTTGACCATCAGAGTTGACGATGTATCAATAATGATGTTCATACAGAGTGCATGGCGTTACTTCGCCGGACAACAGTATTATGAATGGAGGTTGGATAGCGATGAGTAAGAAACGCAAAGAAGAAAAACAAAAAGCATCAACAAGAAAGCTTATAGGAATTAAGGACATAGGAGAAGCATCCCTCATTACATACGATCAGGGAGAGCTTGTATATTTCCTTGTTAAACCAACGAACATCTCCGTGTTATCAGAGGAAAGCATCAGTGCGAGAATATACTCGCTGATGACTGTCCTCAAAGGTATGCCTGAAATAGAAATGTGTGCCTACAACAGCCGTGAAAACTTTGACGGTAATAAGAGATACCTGAAAAAGAGAATGGATGAGGAAACAAATTACATCATCAGACAGCTCTTAGAAAAGGACATGACACACCTTGACAACATTCAGGTACAGACTGCAACCGCAAGAGAATTTGCAGTTATAATCCGTTTCAGGAAAGAAAACGAAAAGGAAAAGAGCAGGCACATAACAGATGTTGCCCAAAAGCTTCGTGATACAGGCTTCACAAGTAAGATTGCTTCTCATGAAGATATACAAAAACTTGTTGCTGTGTATTTCGAGCAGAATGTCACACAGGAAGTGTTCGAGGAACACGATGGAGACAGATGGGTAATCTACGGCGATGAAGGAGTGTGATGTAAATTGGCAAAGAAAAAAGGAAAGCAGGTTGAGAGTGTCAGAATCAAATCTTTCGTAGATATGATTGCACCATCAGTTATTAAATTCTTTCCCGATTACTTTATATGCGGAAACACATACAGAAGTGTGTGGGCATTAAGAGAATATCCGCCTACAACAGAAGAACAGGCGATATTAAAACATTTAGGAGAGAAAGACGGTGTTACACTTAAAATCTATGCAAGACATGTAACCGCAGCCGAAGAAAGAAAAATCATTTCGAATGCTGCAAACAAAAACCGTATGAAGCAGACAAGC
>JAZUBM010000075.1:0-11429 GCA_045638485.1 Lentihominibacter sp.
CAGCTGAGCGAAGAAGAACTGGAAAGGGGGCGTAAGTAATGGCTAAAATGTCAAAGAAAAATATGATGCCTCCTGAGAAGGCGAAAAATTTCTCGGGTACAATGAAAACGCTGCTTTCCTATCTGAAACCGTATAGGATACGCCTTATTATCGTTCTCTTGTTTTCTGTTTTGAGCACACTGTTTTCAATACTATCACCTGTCATCCTGGGGGCAGCTACCGATAAGGTGGTAGATGGTCTTAAGAGTGTGACAGGAATAGACTTTAGCGGACTTATCAATATACTCATGGCACTGCTGGCTATGTATTTACTGAGCTTGGCTTTTGGCGTTATCCAAGGATGGATTATGGCAGATGTTTCACAGAAGGTCATTTATACACTTCGTGATAAAATGAGCACCAAGCTTGACAGACTGCCTCTGAAATATTTTGATACCAAGACTCACGGTGAGTTCCAGAGCCGTATGGTAAACGATATAGAAACAGTAAACCAGACGTTGTCAAACAGCTTGACTGCGACCATAAGTAGCATAACAACAGTGTTGGGCACGCTTATCATGATGCTGAGAATAAGCTGGATTATGACGCTTGTGGCACTTATCAGCATGCCACTTTCGATGATCGTGATAAAATTCTTTGTTGGCAAGTCACAGGGACACTTTAAAAATCAGCAGAAATACCTGGGTCTTGTTAATGGTCACGTGGAAGAAATGTACTCCGGCCATGATATCGTTAAAGCTTTCAATAGAGAAGAAGAATCAGAAAAAGTATTTAACGAATATAACGATAAGCTGTGTGAAGCTGCATGGAAATCACAGTTCATATCAGGAATCATGCGTCCTGCAACTATAACGATAGGAAATCTGGCGTATGTTGCAGTTTGCATCATGGGTGGATATTTGGCAATCAACGGTAGAGTGTCTATCGGCGATATACAGGCATTCATTCAGTATGTTAGAAACTTCAACCATCCTGTTTCACAGCTGGCAAGTATCGTCAACCAGCTTCAGTCAACGGCTGCAGCTGCAGAGCGTATCTTTGAGTTGATAGATGAAGAAGAGGAAGTGGACCTTGATAAGGAGCCTGCGGCTCATATTGATGTCGATAATGCAAAGGGCCACGTTTCATTTGAAAATGTTTCCTTCGGATATAAGAAGGATGAGCCGGTTATCAAGAATTTTTCATTTGATGCCAAACCGGGTCAGAGAGTTGCCATCGTAGGCCATACGGGAGCAGGTAAGACTACTATAGTCAAACTGCTTATGAGATTTTATGAACTGGACAGCGGAAGAATAATGATTGATGATACAGATATTACGGACTTGTCCAGAGATAATCTGAGAGAGTTATTTGGAATGGTGCTTCAGGATACATGGCTGTATAACGATACCATCCGTGAAAACATAAGATACGGTAATCGTGAAGCGACAGATGAAGAGGTAGAAGCAGCAGCTTATGCAGCTCATATCGACCATTTCATCAAGACTCAGCCTAAGGGATATGATATGGAGATAAACGAAGAAGCATCGAATATTTCCGCAGGACAGAAACAGCTTCTTACCATAGCAAGAGCGTTCTTGGCGGATGCACCTATTTTGATTCTCGACGAAGCTACCAGCTCTGTAGATACCAGAACAGAATCCTTGATTCAGAAAGCTATGGCCAATCTGATGCACGGCAGAACAAGCTTCATCATTGCACATAGACTATCTACGATAAAAGATGCTGATCATATCCTCGTTATGGAACACGGCGACATTATTGAGCAGGGAACTCACGAAGAACTGCTGGCGCTGGGTGGAGCTTATGAGAAGCTGTATAACAGCCAATTTTCACAATAAAAAAAGATGCCATCGGGCATCTATAGAGATTTCAAAGCATTGAGCTCGGACGACAATAGAAGCTGCTTCTTTTTAAGGGGCAGCTTTTTTATTGCGGCTTCGCGCTTTGTGGCGGAAATTTTATCCTCAAAGAACTCAAGATAGACAGGATCAACGGGTCCTCTTCCGCGTGTGTATTTGGCGCCCTTTCCGGCATTATGTGCCTCCAGGCGCTTTTTAAAATCGTTAGTCCAGCCGGTATACAAGGAGCCGTCTTTACATCGAAGAATATATACGCATGGGCGATTTTCGGCTGTTTTTTCTGTAGTCATTGGACAACCTCTTTCCTGAAAATACAAGTAAATTATGTAGTGTAAATTTTTGAAAGTCAAGGTGCTTTCTGCTATAATAAAAGTAAAATAGGCGAAATATGTCGATTTGGCAATTAAGTGATAATGCATAAGGAGAAATGAAATGGCTAAGAAAGTATCTGACACAATAAACTATATCGGTGTAAATGATCATGAGATTGACATGTTTGAAGGGCAGTATATTGTTCCCAACGGCATGGCATACAACTCATATGTAATATTAGACGAAAAGGTAGCTGTATTCGATACTGCAGATCAGAAGAAGACAGAAGAATGGCTTGCTAACTTGGAA
Source organism: Lentihominibacter sp. (assembly GCA_045638485.1). Lineage (GTDB taxonomy): Bacteria > Bacillota > Clostridia > Peptostreptococcales > Anaerovoracaceae > Lentihominibacter. The sequence goes on from JAZUBM010000075.1 coordinate 2,484, forward strand.
GAAGGTCTGGAAGGAAGAACTCCTGATTATTTAATTGTTCTTCACATGGAACCGGACCACTCAGCTTCCCTAAATGCATTTGTTGAAAAATATCCGGAAGCAATTATAGTAGGAAACAGCAAGACATTCAGAATGATTGGTCAGTTCTTCCCGGGAATGGAAATTACCAACAAGCTTGAAGTTGAAAACGGACAGATTCTTGACTTGGGAGAGCATAAGCTGAACTTCATCTTTGCGCCAATGGTGCATTGGCCTGAAGTTATGATGGTATACGAATCATCAGAAAAAATCCTTTTCTCAGCAGATGCATTCGGAAAGTTCGGAGCTCTCGATGTGGAAGAAGATTGGGAATGCGAAGCTAGAAGATATTATATCGGCATAGTAGGTAAGTACGGTGCGCAGGTGCAGAGCGTCCTTAAGCAGGCGGCTGAGCTGGAAATCGCGAAAATCTGCCCTTTGCATGGTCCTGTTCTGGAAGAAAACTTAGAACATTATTTTGAACTGTATGATATTTGGTCAGGCTATAGACCTGAAACAGAAGGGGTTTGCATTTGCTATACATCCGTTTACGGTAACACGAAGAAGGTTGTTGAAATGTTGGCAGAAGAGCTCAAAGTTGCAGGCGTTGAAAATGTAGCAGTTAATGATTTGGCAAGATGTGACTGGGCTGAAGCGGTAGAAGATGCATTCAGATACGACAGATTGGTTTTGGCGACAACTACTTACAATTCAGATATATTCCCATTCATGAAGCAGTTCATAGATCACCTGACAGAAAGAAACTTCAGAAACAGAACAGTGGCTCTCATCGAAAACGGATCATGGGGACCTATGGCAATTAAGAAGATGAAGAAGTATCTGGAAGAAGCTAAGGATTTAACATATGCAGAAAATAACATAACCATCAAATCATCACTTAACGATGGTAATATTGAACAGATAAAGACGTTGGCCGGCGAACTGGCAAACGGCGCTGCAGAGGCGTAGATGATTTTGTAATTGTGGAGTAATTTAAGTAATGAAGAAAACAAAAATTAATGTAAAAAATGCTATTGTTTGGGTGCTGACGGTAATGTTTTCGCTGACGATTATTTTCGGATGCAACCGTGTCATTATTAATGAAGCTGCGATGTTTACCGGAACAACAGAAGGTGCTTGCAAGGCTACTGTTGTTGAAGTGTTGGACAGTGCATCAGCGACTTTAGATCTGGGCGGAGATGCTGTATATGAGAATACAGCAGTAAACTTCAGATGCATGCTGGAGCAGGGAAAGCAAAAGGGCACTATAGTAGAGGCGCAGCAAACCATTGATACGATGTATGCGGGAAGCCAGTACATTAAGACTATAGAGGAAGGTGACCGTGTTCTGGTTATCTATTCGGAAGATTTGAGTGTTCAAGATACTCCATGGCAGTTTAATGACTACTATCGTCTTGATAAGATAATGATTCTGCTGGGTATATTTGCGGCTATTGTTTTACTGATAGGAAGATGGAAGGGAGTGAACACACTGCTGTCACTGGCCTTCACATTCTCATTTGTATTCCTGGTATTCGTACCGGCAGTTATGGCAGGATATAACGCTTACTTATGGTCATCCATAACATGTATTTTCACTATCATAATGACGTTGCTTCTTATTAACAGTACGAGCAAGAAGACGTTTGCAACAATAATCGGATGTATTTCAGGGACTGTTATTGCTGCAGCGGGGACAGCATTGATGAGCCGCATCATGGAGTTGACAGGCTACATTGATGAACATTCATATTACTTAACAATGCTTGATACAGAAACACCTATTGACCTTAAGGCTATCATCTTCGCGGCTATCATCATCGGTGCTATGGGAGCAATCATGGACGTTGCTATGGACCTTTCATCATCCCTTTATGAGCTGAGCGAACATGTTCCTGATCTGACATTTGGTGGCCTGTGCAAGAGTGGTATGAGTATTGGTAGAGATATCATGGGAACCATGGCTAACACGCTGGTACTCGCTTACATAGGAAGTTCATTATCATGTATAATGATCCTTCTGACATTCTCAACATCACCGCTTGACCTTCTCAATAGAGAAGTGATTATCGTTGAGTTGCTTAATGCAACAGTGGGAAGCTTGGCTATTCTGCTGACAGTACCATGTACAGTAGCTGTATGCGGCATGCTGTATCTTGGAGGAAGAAAAAAGAGAAAGGGCAATGCTTAATGCTTTATATAGGATGTCACTTATCTTCTGTTAAAGGCTTTGAAAATATGGCAAAAGAAGCGTTGGAAATTGGTGCAAATACATTCCAGTTCTTTACTAGAAACCCCAGAGGTGGAAAGGCTAAGGATATCGATCCCGAAGATGTTGCACGTTTTTTAAAGAAAGCAGAAGAAAATAATTTCGGCAAGTTGGTGGCTCATGCACCGTATACTTTGAATCCATGTTCAGCAACTGAAAAAGTTAGAAATTTCGCTTTTATGGTTATGGAAGACGACTTAAAACGAATGGAATATATCCCGGGAAATTACTATAATTTTCATCCGGGAAGTCATGTGGGACAAGGTACAGAAAAAGGCATAGAGCTGATTACAGAAGTTCTCAATGAGATAATAAAACCTGAACAGAGCACTATCGTTCTACTGGAAACCATGGCAGGAAAAGGCAGTGAAATCGGTGGCAAGTTTGAAGAACTGAAGGCTATAATTGATGGTGTTCAGGAAAAAGATAAAATCGGAGTTTGCATGGATACGTGCCATGTTAGCGATGCCGGATATGATATAATCAATAACCTTGACGGAGTTCTTGAAGAGTTCGATAAAATCGTAGGAATAGATAAGCTGTGCGCTTTGCATATAAATGATAGCTTAAACCCTACGGGAGCGCATAAGGATAGACATGCTAAGATTGGGGAAGGCCATTTGGGGCTTGAGGCAATCGCGAACTTTATAAATCATCCGGCACTGAAGGATTTACCTTGCGTGCTGGAAACTCCGAATGAACTTGACGGATATGCAAGAGAAATAGAAATACTGAAAAAGGCTTACCAATGGTAAGCCTTTTATATTGCAAAGTTTGAGACAGGTCTAAAGATGTGTGTACGCCTTGTCAAATGTGATAACTACATAGTAGCTTTCGTCGATAGCCTTGACAGCATCGTTTGCGATTGCCGCGATTTCTTTTTCACAAGTTGTGCAGTCCATAGAAATTACAGCATCGAAGATTATATTGGTATGAGTAGGGCCGGGAACGATTCTAAAATCATGGATATTTTCTACACCTTCTATAGTGCCCACAGCCTTAGATATAACTCCGCGCATTTTATCAACTAAAGGATCGTTGACTTTGATTGGATCCATGTGAACAACGAAGTGTATGTGAAGCTCTTCTTTGACGATTCTCTCGATATTATCTATCATATCGTGGCTCTTCATCAAATCTCCGTCAGCATCAACTTCTACATGAATGGATGCGAAGATTTTGCCCGGGCCGTAGTTATGTACCATAAGATCGTGCACGCCTAAAACATCCGGCTCTCTAGTAACGATTTCCAAAATAGCATCTACAACTTCTTGAGAAGGTGCTTCACCCAGCAGGGGGCTGGAGGTTTCGCGTACCAGCTGTATACCTGACCAGATGATAAACAAGGCAACTAGGCATCCCATATAACCATCGATTTGAACTTCTGTGATGTGGCTTACAATAACGCTGATAAGAACTACGGAAGTTGATATCACATCGTTTCTGCTGTCTGCAGCGGTAGCCATGAGGGCTACGGAGTTAATTTTTTTACCGACTGTCACATTGAAGGACGCTTGCCATAGTTTGATGATGATTGCAGCAATCAAGATTATAATAGTGGTGTAGCTGAATACCAGTGGATCCGGATTTAATATCTTCTGCACTGATGATTTGAAAAGCTGAACACCAATGATGATTATCAATATTGAAATAAAAAGACCGGTTAAATATTCGATTCTGGCATGTCCGTAAGGGTGATCTTCATCTTCCGGAGCGGAGGCTAGTTTGAAGCCAATCAAAGTAATAATGGAAGAAGAAGCATCCGCCAGATTGTTCACTCCATCTGCGATGATGGCAATACTTTTTGAGAATATACCGATGACTATTTTCATCACGCAAAGAAGCAGGTTCGACACTATTCCGACGATACCTGCCAATTTACCATAACTTTCCCTTACGAGGGGGTTAGATGTGTTTTCGTAATCTTTAATTAATAGCTTAAATAAAAATTTGCCCATTTAAATACCCTTTAAATAATTACTTTTGCTCTTTTTCAACTGCTTCCAAAAGCGCCTGAGCAAGCTGGTCTGAACATGAGGTTTTTTTGAAGCCGCATGTAATACCGAGAAGACGGTCCTTAACTTCCTGTACTGTAAGGCCTTCTGCCAGGGCAGCGATAGCTTTAAGGTTTCCGTTGCATCCGCCACGGAAGCTTATGTTTTTAACAACATCTCCCTCCAGTTCAAATTCAAGCTTTGTAGGGCATACTCCCTTTGGTGAGTAGATATGTTTCATTGTATTGAATCCTCCTTTGTTTAAGCAAGTAAAAGTATTCGATATTAGTTTACAAGATCCTGCAGAACTCTGTTGGCCACGGAACCGGCAACGCTGGAACCATATCCTCCGTTTTCTACAAGTACGATGAAAGCATATGGGTTTTCAGGATCGTTGAGGAAGCCTGTAAACCACGCGTTTGGCTTTCTGTTACCACCAACTTCTGCAGTACCTGACTTGGCGCATATGGAAAGTCCCGGGAAGGATGATGAGCCGTAGTTGTTTACTACATTGTTCGCCATCATGGATTTTAAAGTGTCGGCTGTAGAGGCATCTATCATTTTCTTTGTTTGAAGTTTCAGCTCTTTTGTAGATAAATCTTTAACCTTCTTACCGACCATGGATGATGGGTTAATGAGGTAAGGCATTACAGCTTTTCCTTCGTTTGCTATGGAGCCCATATAAATCATCATGGTGCAAGGGTTTACCATATCATGCCACTGACCGATGCCTGTCCATGCAAGGCCGATTCCTGATTCAGGGAAATCAAAAGTTCCTTCGACGGTTTTAATTCCGTTGATGTCAACGGAATTTGTAAGACCTGCCTTTTCGGTGTAACTCTTCATATTGCCGTCTCCCAATCTTTCTGAAAGTCTGGCAAAGTAGCAGTTACAAGAAACTTCAAGTGCTTTCTTGAGATTTACGGTTCCATGGACAGCCAAATCTGTTACCTTGTCGCCGTGACCGTAATCGATGGAGCCGGTGCAGTTAACAGTCCATGACTCTGCATCATCAAAATTCTCCAATGCTGCAGCTGCTGTTACCAATTTAAAAATTGATCCCGGAACAAAGGTAGCAGATGTAAATCTGTTGATATAAGTTCCTTCTTCCGGCACAGAAGGCGGATATGCAGGGTCATAAGTAGGTGAGCTTACAAGACATACTATTTCGCCGGTTTCATAGTTATAAACACCGACAGTTCCTCTTCTCCCTGCTAACGCTTCATAAGCTGTAGCGCATACACCTGCGTCCAGAGTCATTGTCAAGCTTTCGCCTTCATTGTTTAAAGTGTATATGCCATTTATGACATCGTAGCCAATCAATTCGTCTGTAAAGGCTCTGTTTACTCCTGTGGAAATGTTGTTATCCTTATCTCCTGTAATGTGCATTAACGCCTTTCTGACAGAAGAATTGTCATTGTATACCGGGCCGTCTGCAGTGTTTTTCATTAGCAGGCTACCGTTTTTATCGTAAAGAGCGCCTTTTGCAAGGTCGCCATTGGCGTAAACGTCTCGGTTGCCTTCATATGCGGCCCAATCGTCGCCATCAGTAAAATATCTGTAGCAGAAAACTCCAAGCCCTACGAAAAGGACAAGAGCCAGAAGCAGGCACATGATGGCGCGCTTTTCTATTTTTTTCATTTCTTATCCTCCCCGAAGAGATCATCAAGAGTTAACGGATCATAAGGTTTCGGCTGTTCCTGTGGTTTGAGGTTATCGTTGAGGAAACTGTCGAAATCTTGATATTTTACGGAACGTCTTGGTTGCACGGAGGTTTGCTCCGACCTAACCTTGGTTTGTTCCGGTCTAACCATAGTTTGTTCCGGCTTTTGCTTTGTCTGTCGCGTTCTGCGCATGAAAGCAGCAGGTGTCAAAGTGTGTTTCTTTGAATCAGAAGGCGTTTGCTTCTTAGGTTGAACAGGATTTAATCTTTCCAGTTCGCGCATAAATGCTTCAGCATCGTCGTAGCCTTCGCCTTTGAGTTCATCTTCGTATTCTGCATATTCATCGAATTCGCCACGCTTGTCCAGTCTAATGGCAAAGCTTGCATTTTGTCTTGTATCAGAAGCCTTGAGGAAGGCTAAAAGGCCCCAGGAAGCAATCATACTCGTTCCGCCCGAAGATACGAACGGGAATGTAACACCTGTTAATGGAAGCAGGTCTACAGAACCAAATACATTCAATATAGTCTGGAATATAAATAGTGATGTGGCCGCGCAGGCAGCAATACAATAATATGTTGAGCGACCTGCAATGATAGATCTTACTGCAAATACACCTAAAGTGATGATACATATAACAGCTAATACAGCTATAACAAGACCCCATTCTTCCGCCAAAAGGCCGAACACCAAGTCTGTGCTGGCTGCACCTACGTCACTTAAGTTTCCTTCGCCGGCACCAAGTCCCGGCATACCGCCGCTGGCCGCTGAAGTCATTGTCTGTACTTGCTGGAATCCTCCATCGGTAGGATCGTCCCAGACATGACCCCATGTAGCAAATCGCGCGGCTACATATGGTTTAAATCTGAGAACCATCAGTCCCATAAGGCCTGCTGCTCCGAGAACGAGTACAAGCTTGGAGAAATCACCGCTTCGCAGGAAGGATATGATTAGGAAGGTGACGAAGAATATCATTGCTGTACCGAAGTCTCCCATTATAGCCAGACAGCCGAGGCAGAAAATAGAAAACGCCATAAATATTGTAAGATTCTTCTTTTGTTGGAGTTCATCAAGGGTTGCCGCACCTACAAAGACGAAGACAACTTTGACAAGCTCTGAAGGCTGAATTGAAAAACCTCCTATTTCAATCCAGTTCTGGGAACCGTACTTAACAGTACCTATTAAAAGGTTGGCAAGAAGAAGTATTACGCTTGCCCCGATAAGTATGTACATTATTTTCTTGGTTCTGTTCAGGTCTCTAAGGTACCAACATAAACCAAAGAAAAAAACAACACCGATGCATACGCAAATAGCTTGCTTAAGAGCGCTGCCTGGATAAGCTGTAGCTGTAACAGCAAGGCTCAAAGTCGAAAGGAAGAAAGCTATGATTTCTGTTTCGAAACCAACTCTTCTGAATAAACGCATAACCAGCACATATGCCCACATAAGAGCGCATACCAAAAGGAATGCCAAAGTTAAAGTAGGAACGAAATCTTCTCCCAGAGAAACCTTGAACTGAATTACGGTCATAAGCTGGAAAATAGTTAAGGCTATCAGAGAAGGCCATGGAGAAACAGCTTTCGTTTTGCGCTTTCTTTTCTCGATATTGCTGAGTCTTTCTTGCAAGCTTACAGGGTAAAGTGCAAAATCAGCTCCGCCTATTGTCAGCACATCGCCGCCTTTAAGGACGGTAGGTCCGTTAACTCGCTTGCCGTTGATGGAAGAACCGTTTTTGGAGTTGAGATCGTTGTACTTCCATACGCCGGCAGAATCTCTGATAAGAGTTCCGTGGCTACGTGACACGCTTTTTAAGTTGAGGATGACGTCACAGCCTTTGCCTCTGCCGATTAGATTTTCCCAGTGAGTGAGGGGAACGTTACTTCCGTCAGGACATGCCAAATGAGCCCATATTTCAGATGGATTTCTCATCTGAAGAAGTGAGCGTATTTGCCTTGCCAGTATGAACAATGCCAGAAACAAAAATGCCCATCTGGCGAATGTTGTATAGTCAATGTTGGCCATGTTTGCCATGGTTTTATTTATGAATTCCATGGAAACCTCCTTGGTATATAGTCTGTTAAATTATACTATATTATTGCGGATTCGTCACCAAAATGGTAACATTGATATGTGAAAATACGTTGAAGAAAACTCGAGGAGGTATTAAATAATGAAATTCGCATTTATTGCAAACATTGCAGGAGTTACACCTGAAACTTATTCAGCAGCATTTGAAACACCGGAAGCTTACAACCTGATTGCAGGCGTTGATGGCATGGATGCAGCTAGAGAATATGTAAAACAGCTGGCTGATGAAGGTTATGACCTGATCAACCTTTGCGGAGATTTCGATGCAGAAATCACAGAAGAACTGAGAGGAATTGCAGGAGAGGCTGTAGAAATTCAGCATGCTGACTACTCTGCAGAAGAATTTGCTAAGCTTGAAAAGCTGGAATCATTCAAGAACTACGGAATTATTATCATAGATAATACCGTTGAAGAACCTCATGAAGAACTGCTGGAAAGCGAAGCATGCGATGCTCGAGTAATCTTCGTAAACAGCCTGGACATGGCAAAAGAAGCAGGAGCTAAGCTGGTAGACGGTGGAGCAGACTTCATTGAACTTTGCAGCTGGTTTGACAAAGAAAAGATGGAAGCTGTAGTAGAAGCTACAGAAAACAAAGTGCCGGTAGGAACTTGCGGAGAACTTTAAAAACAAAAACCTCAGGGATTATTTCCTGAGGTTTTCTTTATTTTTAATCTAAATACCTTTTACTTGTAGTGAAGCAATCTGTGAGCGTTGTGGCCTGAGAGCATTCCTCTGTAGAGTGCATCTGTTATAGGGTTGCTCTTTGATGTACGAACGTTTGACATTCTGTCTGCTTCATACATTCCTTCTGATCTTTCTTCTCTTGCTCTATCTTCCTGGAAAGGCTGTCCTGCACCGGCGATACATCCGCCCTTGCAAGCCATAACTTCCACGAAGTCGTAGTGAGCTTCGCCC
>JAZUBM010000076.1:0-24878 GCA_045638485.1 Lentihominibacter sp.
CCGTGGCAGTTGGAAAAACCCATTGAAACAATGCCATCCTTTATGGTAACCTTATTTATATGGTCATCTCGCTCTATGACTACTTCACGGTCTTCATAGAGATGGTAGCTGCCGAATTTTTCACCATCACATGTGATGAGAAGTTTGCTGCCTACATCTTGACCGAAAGAGAGAATGTATGACATGGTCAGCCCGATAATAATTAAAGCAACGGCTAATATAATGTCAGCTTTTTTGATCATTGAAAACAAAACCTCCGGAGGGATTTATTTTGAAAAAAGTAATCAAACTTATATCCATGACATTTATCATGGCTATAATTATTATAACACATACTGCTTGCGGTGGCGAGGAACCTGTTTCGAAATCAGATTTTTGCCTCGATACGGCATGCGATATCGCCATTTATGACGACATGAAAAAGAGCGAAGCGGAAGACATCCTTGAGGAAGCTTTCGCATTGATGCGAGATTATGAAAAACTCCTCAGCAGAACAGTTTCAGGAAGCGATGTTGCCCAAATAAATGAAGCAGGCGGCAAGACCATAAAAATATCAAAGGATACCGCTGATGTCATCAAAATGGCAGGAGATGTTTCGGTTGCATCGGGAGGAGTGTTTGATATAACAGTAGGTAAAGTTACAGACGTATGGGATTTCAAGAGCGAAAGTCCTAAGGTGCCAACAGCTGCAGATCTCACATCAGCATTGCCTCACATCGACTACCAAAACATTGTAATATCAGGAGATGAAATAACTCTTAAGGACCCTGAAACAGAGATTGATTTGGGAGGAGTTGCAAAGGGCTATATTGCAGACAAGGTTTGCGAGTTTCTCGAGGGAAAAGGAGTTACAAGTGCAGTAATCAACCTTGGTGGTAATGTGGTTGTAATCGGAGAAAAAGCAGAAAACACTCCATGGACAATCGGTATAGAAAGACCTTTCACAGACAGAACTGAAATCATCGGAACTATACAGGTTACAGATTCCACCGTTGTAACCTCAGGTATTTATGAGAGAAACTTCGAAAAAAACGGCGTGATTTACCATCACATTTTAGATCCTGCAACTGCATATCCTGCAAAGACAGACCTTGAAGCAGTGACGATTACAGCTGCGGAGGGCAATTCGGGACTTTGCGATGCTTTATCTACAGCTTGTCTGATTCTTGGAAAGGATAAGGCAATGTCATTTATGGAAAAAATGCAGGCCAAATATCCGCAGGCAAGACTGGAAGCTGCGTTTATTGACAACAATGGCAATATAGTGCAAACTGATGGTATGAAAATTACCTTCGTTGAAGAATAAGGAAAGTCTCTCAAAAGGAGTATTCTTAAAGAGAAAATGGACAAGAACAAACTCAACAACAAAACAATAGATATAATAGTTCCTTGCTATAATGAAGAAAAAAACATAGCTATCTTTTTTGAAGAAGTGCAGGCAGTAGTTGCTGCCATTGAAGGATATGATTTCAAGTATTTCTTCATAGATGATGGAAGCAGTGACGATACTTTAAAAGAAATCAAAGCGTTGGCAACAGCTAACGATTTCGTACACTATATTTCTTTCAGCCGTAACTTCGGTAAGGAAGCAGCTATGTACGCAGGCCTCAATGCTGTGAAGGATGATGGCGCTGATTATGGTGTAATCATCGATGCGGACCTACAGCATCCACCGCGACTCATAAAAGAAATGGTCGAAATTATTGAAGAAACAGGTTGCGATAGCTGCGCAGCAAGACGTGTCACAAGAAAAGGGGAGCCTAGAATTCGAAGCGTATTTGCGAGAGCCTTTTATAAAATAATGAATCATTACAGCGATATAGAAATCATCGATGGCGCTGTAGATTACAGAATGATGAGCCGAAAGATGATTAAGGCCATCGCTACCATGCCTGAAAACCAAAGATTCTCCAAAGGAATATTTGCGTGGGTAGGCTTTGACACAAGATGGATTGAATTTGAAAATGTTGCCCGCATTTCAGGTGAAAGCAAATGGTCCGTATGGAGCTTGACTAAATACGCCATAGCGGGATTTATAGATTTTGCAGCAACACCGCTGAAGGCGGTAGGCGTGTTTGGCGGGATAACAACCCTTGGTGCTGCAATATATCTTATTGTAGAAGTATTAAAAACATTGATAGTAGGTAAGGATGTTCCGGGATATGCATCAATCATATGTCTTATACTCTTCTTTGGTGGACTCATTACTGCAGTTCTCAGCATTATGGGAGAGTATATAGGAAGAATGTATATGGAAACCAAAGGGCGTCCTGTATATATAGAAAAGGAAAGCGATCTAGATGAGTAAAGTTAAAGGATTCCTTATCTCCAACAAGTTAATATTAGCGTCATTCTTTGTGCCGGTGCTACTTGTAGTACTGGCTTTTGCAGTTACAGGTATATATCCGTTCGGAGATGCGCAGATTGCTGTGATTGATATGTTTCATCAATATGTTCCGTTTTTAAGCGAACTGCAGTACAAACTTCAGACTGGGGGAAACTTGTTCTACACATGGAATGGTGCAGGAGGATCCAACTTCTGGAATCTGATTTCTTATTACGGAGCAAGTCCGCTCAACCTTCTGTTGGTAATCTTTCCGAAGAAGTTTGTGATGGAAGGTATCACTATAGTGCTACTTATTAAGATCGGACTGGCAGGCAGTTTCATGGCCATATACCTCAGATATCTTTCCTCAAAAGGTGGAGCTCTGACGGTTGCATTTGCCACTTTATATGCGCTTTGCTCATATGTGATGGCATATTATTGGTGCATAATGTGGATTGATGCAGTGGCGCTTTTGCCTCTTTGCATGTTAGGCCTTAACAGACTCATCGATGATGGCAGAGCAGTGATGTATGTGGTGTCCTTGGCCTTAATAGTATTTTCTAATTACTATATGGCCATAATGGTCTGCATTTTTATAATGTTTTATTATCCGGTTTTGTATTTCCTCAAAGTGCAAAACGGCGGAGTGAAAAAATGCGTAGCTACTACAGGCAAGGCTGTGGGATATTCTCTTTTGGGAGTGGTGATGGCCGCTGTTATGTTGCTTCCTACATATATGAGTATGCAGGACACTTACTATATTTCATCGGATGTTCCGAAAGACTGGGTTATATATAATGATGCTCTGGAAGTTATTAACCAGGTATTACCATATACTGAAGTTACATTTAGAGAAGGGTTGCCTAATCTTTACTGCGGGCTTATCGTGGTAATCATGCTGGTTCTTTATGTTCTCAGCGAAACCATAAGCCTTAGGGAAAAACTTCTCAACATCGTGTTCTTGGCGTTTATGTTCATGAGCCTCAATGTGAATAAGTTAGACTTTTTGTGGCATGGGCTTCATTTTCCGAACCAGCTGCCATATAGATATACATTCGTAATCAGTTTCATCCTCATTGGCATGGCTTATCGCATGATTCTTAGAAAAGATGAATTTAAGATTAAGCATATGTGGGCGATTTTGGCAGGAGGAACTGCATATTATCTTATGGCCCAGAAATTTATGGAAGACGTAAACTATAGTGACCAGTTATTCTTCTATGGAGGAGTAGCATGGCTTATCCTTTATTGCGCAGTCATTATCCTTTATAGAAAAGGCTACTTGCTTAAAAATTCATTTGCTCTGCTTATAGTGGTGTTGATAATTGCGGAAATGGCGGCAGGGACATGCTATTCATTTGAAAAAGTAGGCAACAGCTACAGAGAAGGATATTATTCCAACAGCAAGGATATCTGTAAGCTGGCTGAAAAAACAAAAGAAGAATTTGTAAGAACGGAAATGGATTATCTTTATACACTTAATAATCCGGCCATGTATCACTATAGAGGGATATCTCAATTCTCATCTTCTATAAATGCCAATACTACAGCCATTATGGAAAAAATAGGGATGGATGGGTCTCCTGAAAGAAACAGATTTAACTACAATCAGACCACCCCTGTAACAAATGCCATATTAAACATCAAATATATCATCGCTAAAAATGATGACATGAAAGATCCTGACTTCGAACAAGTGGGAAAATCCGGGCATACAAGACTTTACAAGAGTAAATATCCTCTTGCGATAGGGTATATGACAGGAAACGAAATAAGAACTTGGGATACAGAAAGCAGCAATCCGTTTGCAGTTCTTGATGATTATGTGAGAGCAGCTACAGGCAATACATGCCGAGGAGTCTTTGTCGATGCCGGCAAACCGGAAATTATGGCGAGAAATGCCAAAGCCACAGCTACGGCAAACGATGTAATATCGGTTAAAAATAATTCAGGGTCTTCAGCAACGGTTACCTTGAAATATACTGCTCCGAAGACACAAAAGTATTATGTTTTCATAGAAGGTAGAAACATTAAGTGCATAACAGCTACCAATGGCAATGACGTAGAAGATATCGAATTAAGAAACGACTGCGGATCCATCGTTAACATAGGAAAAATCAAGGCAGGTAAATCATTTAAACTTATTGTAGAATACAGCAAGGGAAAAGGCGGAGACTTTACTTATCATGTTAAGACACTCAATAAGAAGGTGTGGGATCAGGCTTACGCTATTATTTCCGACAATCCTCTTGAAGTTACAGACTGGGGAGATAATTATCTGGAAGGAACTGTTGATGCGAAGGAAAACGGTGTCCTTGTGACTTCTATACCTTATGACAAAGGTTGGAGGTTAAAGGTGGATGGACGAAATAAAGAAATCCAAGAACTGTTGGGAGGTGCGTTCATTTCGGTTCCTCTTGATGCAGGGCAGCACCAAATCAGCCTCAAGTTCAGACCGCCGGGATTATTTGTGGGAATAGCGGTAACAATAATAGCGATTTTGATTTTGATGGCTACTCAAAACATAAGAAAAAGGCGATCGGAGATCGCCCTTGCTTCGCAGGATATTGAATTTGATTCATCAGCTATCGCCATAATTCCGTCAGTCTGTGAAGAAGCTGAGGAATATCCTCAAGAGGAAGCTGATTGTAATAAAATATAATAAGCTTATTATCAAGAATTGAAACAGGGAGGCCGAGACTTTCGGCTTCCTTTTTTAGTTGGTCGGAGTCCTTATGAGAACTGACATTCAGTATTACATTAAGGCCTGAAGACGTATTTCGAACATGGATAAAATCGGAAGCGATTTTTTCTAATGTTTCTGTAACGGCAGCTAGCTTTTGTGCATACAGTTTACGTAGCTTCTTAATATGAATTTGATAGTTCCCCGTTTCCATGAACATTGCCAGTGTCAGCTGTTCCAGCTTAGAGCAAGTCTGGGAATAATCTCCTGCCATGGTGGAGAAGACTTCAGCCATTGTCTTAGGGAGAACCATGTAGCTGATTTTTACAGCAGCAAACAACGTGCTCGAAAATGATCCAAGGTAAATAACGCGGTCATTTTGTTCCAGGCTCTTCAATGCGGGCACAGGCTTGCCGAAGTATCTCAGTTCGCTGTCATAGTCATCCTCTATTATATAGCTATCGTTTTCTTCTGCCCAGTTGACCAGCTGGTACCTTCTGCCGATTGGCATTACAGTGCCGGTGAAAGGGTTGTTTGATGGACTCACATATGCAGCGGTACGTATGTTGGCCGGAAGCTTTTCCAAAACGAGTCCGTCATCTGATACGGAAACCTCGGTTATGGCGAAACCTCTGTCTCGGAAAATGCTGCGGACAGGAGCATAGCACGGATTTTCAAGGGCAACGTGATCGATACCAAGCTTTCTGAGAATAGTGGACAAGTGGTTTGTGATCTGTTGTGTACCTGCCCCGATGATAATCTGCTCAGGGTTACAGGATACTCCTCTGGACACATAAAGATATCGCGCGATTTCTCTTCTGAGGGCGGCTTCTCCTTGAGGATTACTTTCAAAAAACAATGTGGAAGAGTATTCGGTCAGAATTTTATTCATGCATTTCTTCCATTTGTTGAAATCAAAACAGTCGGGATCATGCACATGTTCCGTACCATCGGAAACTAAAGAATTTTCCAGATTGGACACTTGTGGTGATAAGAAATCCTTTTCCACAGGTATGGTTTTACTTGAATGTGAAAATACACGGCTGACATAATAGCCGGACTGAGCTTTGCTATAGATATATCCTTCTACCAGTAATTGGTTGTAGCATTGTTCTACTGTTGTGATAGATAATCCTGTGGACTTTGCGAGGTTTCTTAGAGATGGTAGCTTTTCACCTTCCATGATTTCACCATGGATAATTGCTTCACTTATGTAATCGTAAAGTTGCAGATAATAAGGACGTTTTTTATTTTCTTCCAGTACAGGTAGTATAGCTTTCATATAAATCTCCCAACTGTATCTATAAAAATAATTATTTCTGTATATTTAAATATATACACTTCTTGTGTATCATAGTATACAACAAACACTTTTATTTGAAAAGAGGATATATGATGCAGACAAACTCTAAAACTTCAAGACTGGTTTTATCAGCTATGTTGATGTGCTTGATTATGATAGCTATTTTATTTGTAAGAATTCCTATTCCTTTCACTCAAGGTTATGTTCACCTGGGAGATGCGGTGGCCCTCCTTGCAGTACTTGTTTTGGGCTGGAAATACGGAGCGCTAACAGCGGCTATCGGTGCGATGATGGGAGATATTGTCGGAGGGTTTGCGGCATGGGCGCCGTGGACTTTTGTGATCAAAGGCGTGACGGCTCTCATATTGGGCATTGCTCTTAATATGGTATATAAGAAAGAAAATGTTACAAAGGGCAAAGTGCTGGCAGTTGAAATAATAGCTATGGTAATTGCAGGTGCGTTCATGGTGGTGGGTTATTACGCTGCTGAAGGAATAATGTACGGAAACTGGGTGGTTCCTCTTGCGGGAATTCCATGGAATATCGGTCAGTTTGCTATAGGCATGGTGCTTGCGATTGTTTTGGCAGAAGCTCTTTGCAAAACTCCTGCTAAGAAGTATTTTACATATAAGCGCTAATAAAAACTTCCTTAAAGTATTAACTTCCCAAAAGCCTCAAAGAATGATAAAATAAAATTTACGTAAATCATAAGAGGGGTTAAAACGATGAATCAGTTAAAAGTAAGAGAAGTTATATTAGAACAGGGAAGACCTAAGGTGGCTGTACCGCTGGTATCACAACAGCCGATGGATATAATTACAGAATGTGAATATGCAAAAACCCTTCCATGCGATATTATCGAGTGGAGAATGGATTATTTTCTTTCTGCCATCGAAAACTTGGAAGAGTATTTAAGTGATGCCAATGGATATTTGAATATAGCCAAGATGCTTGATGATATAAATTATATAGCTGATGAAAAACCTATCATATTAACTGTAAGATCACATGCTCAAGGGGGCCAGGTTCAGTTAACTAAAAATCAGCTGGAAAGCATCTATGGTCTTGCAGCAGAAACAGGACTGATTGATTTCGTAGACATTGAGCTGTATGATAAGAATAGAACTTTGCATGAAGAGTGGCTTAGAGTGCAGATTGATGAAGCTCATAAACATGGGGTGAAAGTTATTCTTTCTCATCATGATTTTGATAAAATGCCACAGCCTGCGGAAATGGTAGAAATCGCCAAGACTATGTATAGACTTGGAGCAGATGTTTGCAAGATTGTTGCCATGGCCGACACGAAGGAAGAGGCTGTGAACTTAATGAAGACGACATCTTATTTGACCAATAGCAATATTGGTCCTCTTGTCATGTTTGCAATGGGGCAGGCCGGAATGGTGACAAGAGTAGCAACAGGTAAATACGGATCTACTGTGACCTTTGCTGCGGGAATGAAGCAATCGGCACCGGGACAGCCGGATACATATACTATGAAGAAGTGGCTTGATAGCTACTATGGAGCATAAAATGAGTGATACCTATATAAAAGTTGAAAATTTGATATTTGATTATATAAAAAATGAAGAGGGCCATGTCCTTAGGGCTATCGATGATGTGAGTTTCACTGTGGAAAAAGGAAGCTTCACTGCCGTTATAGGTCAGAACGGTTCCGGCAAATCTACTTTGGCGAAAAATATCAATGGACTTCTTACGCCTACATCGGGCAAAGTTTATGTGGATGGACTTGACACATCCGATACCAATAACCTTTGGGATATACGCCAGAAGGTTGCTATGGTGTTTCAGAATCCGGACAATCAGATCGTATCTTCGATAGTTGAAGATGATGTGGCATTTGGACCTGAAAATTTAGGCATAGATCCTGCCGAAATAAGAACAAGAGTCGACGAGGCTCTTAAGGGCGTTGAGATGTATGAACATAGAAAAAAAGCGCCGCACCTTCTTTCCGGTGGACAGAAACAGCGTATTGCGATAGCGGGTGCTGTAGCTATGGAACCTGAATGTATCGTATTTGATGAACCTACAGCCATGCTTGACCCTAGAGGTCGTAAGGAAGTGCTGGAGGTAATTCATAAACTTAATGCAAAAGGCATCACTGTGGTGCTCATAACGCATTTCATGGAAGAAGCGGCTCAGGCCGATAAAATAGTGGTAATGGATAATGGCGTTGTTAAGATGGTAGGAACGCCTGACGAGATTTTTCTTAGAGCTTCTGAACTTAAAGAACTGAGCTTGGGAGTACCTCCGGCAGTAGATCTTAGCATGAAGCTTAGGGAAAGAGGTATAGATATACCGGAAGGCATCTTAGAAGTAGATGAGATGGTGGAATATTTATGTCGATAGAAGTAAAGAACTTAACTCATATATATAGCGAGGGACTACCTCACGAGTCGGTTGCCATAGAAGATGTTTCTTTTAGGGCTGAAGACGGCCAACTTGTGGGCATCATAGGGCACACTGGTTCAGGGAAATCAACTCTTATGCAGCACCTCAACGGACTTCTGAAACCAAAGTCAGGACAGATTATAATCGGAGATACCGATATAACTGCAGACGGTGTTGTGATGAGAGATATCAGAAGAAAGATTGGACTGGTGTTCCAGTATCCGGAATATCAGCTGTTTGAAGAAACCGTTGCTAAAGATGTGGCGTTCGGCCCGATGAATCTTGGCCTTTCTCAGGAAGAAATCGATGAGAGAGTTGAAGAAGCGGTTACATTGGTGGGCCTTGATTACCATGCTATCAAGAACGTTTCTCCGTTTGAACTTTCAGGCGGTCAGAAGAGACGTGTTGCTATAGCAGGCGTAATAGCCATGAAGCCGGAAGTGCTTATCTTAGATGAACCTACTGCAGGGCTTAACCCGAAGGCTCATGAAGATATTCTGGAAATGGTGAAGAAGATTCATGAAACTGAAAACAATATCGTATTTATAGTTTCACATAACATGAACGATATCGCTGCAATGTCAGATAAGGTCCTTGTAATGGATCACGGCAAACTGGTGATGGATGGAACCCCTCATGAAGTTTTCTCAAGGGGAGAAGAATTAAAAGCCATGGGACTTGACATTCCTGACTCCATGGAAATCGTAATGCAACTTAAAAAGCTGGGCATGAATATCGAAAGTGCATGTCTTACCATGGATGAAGCTGCTGATAAGATAGCTGAGGCTTTGAAACAAAAATAATAAGACAGTAAAGGTTATAGATAATGGCAATAAGAGACATAACGTTAGGACAATATTATCCGGGAGAATCCTGGATTCATAAACTGGACCCAAGGGTCAAGATCATGGCGACGCTCCTGTTCATCGTGGCTCTTTTTGTGGTGCAGGATTTCATTGGTTTCGCCATTGCTGCAGCGGGTCTGGCTTCGGTTATAATAGTATCTAAGGTTCCTTTGAGTTTCATACTTAGAGGTCTTAAGCCGGTGTTCCTCATTATATCATTTACATTCCTGATAAACATGTTCATGATAAAGGGTGAAGTGCTGGTTTCATTCTGGTTCCTTGAGATTACCAGAGAAGGGTTGAGGACAGCGGTATTCATGGGTATCAGACTGGTGTTGCTAATTATCGGATCATCGCTGTTAACTCTTACCACAAAACCTATCAGTCTTACAGATGGCATAGAAGCACTGCTTGCGCCATTTAAAAAAATAGGCGTTCCGGCACACGAACTGGCTATGATGATGACAATCGCTTTAAGATTTATCCCTACACTTCTTGAAGAAACTGATAAAATTATGAAGGCGCAGCAAGCCAGAGGTGCTGACTTTGAAAGCGGAAATCTGATGAGCAGAGCTAAAGCTCTGATTCCTATTCTGGTACCGCTTTTCATAAGCGCATTTAGAATTGCGCAGGATTTGGCTATGGCTATGGAAGCAAGATGCTATGGCGGAGATATTAAGAGAACAAGGATGAACGGAATGAAGTTGGCGGGAAGAGATCTGGCCGCATCACTGCTGTTTGTTGCATTTATTGCAGCAATAGTTTTAACGAGGATATATATATGAGACAGCGAAAAGCAAAGAATATGGAAGAAAGACTGGATGCATGCAGTAAGTACATGATTCAGCCTGAAGTTAAATATGCAAATATAAGTACTTTTAATAAAGCGTGGGATGAAGCTACGGGAACAAACGGTAATGCTTTGGCGCCGGATAAGAAATACTTTGATGATGATAAAGAACTTTTTCTGGAAATCGGTTGTGGAAAAGGCAATTTCATCATAAAAAAAGCCCTGGCCAATCCGGATAAAAACTTTATCGCTATAGAAGGCCAGGAAACGGTAATACTGCGTGCTTTGGAAAAAACAAGAGAGCTGGCTGAAGAAGGAGCTGACCTTTCTAATCTAAAGTTCATGCTAAACTTCGTTCACAGCATGGATGATCTCTTTGAGGAAAATCAGCTGTCGGGGATTTATCTCAACTTCAGCGATCCTTGGCCTAAGGCTCGCCATGCAAAACGCCGTCTTACATACAGAGAAAGACTTAAGGATTATGCATGGGCTCTTAAGAGCGGTGGATTCGTAGAGTTTAAAACCGACAATGACGGACTTTATGATTCGGCACTGGAAGAAATCGAGATTACCGGCTATGAAATAGTTGAGCAGACCAGAGATCTCCATAACAGTGATTTTGCGTCTCGTCTCACAACTACTGAATATGAGGATAGATTCAGAGAAAGAGGCAAGAACATTAATTATGTTAAAATCATAGTCTGATATAATCGGCAGGGTTAACAGCCTTGCCGTTTTTTATTATTTCAAAATGCAGATGGTCGGGGCTTTCAAACTCGAACATGGAGCTTTGACCAACGGTTCCCAAAACCTGCCCTTTAGCTACTACTTCACCAAGCTCAATCAATCCATCGGCTGACAAGTTACTGTATACGGAAATCAGTCCATCGCCGTGGTTAACTTCCATAGTGATTCCCATAGTGGAGTCCTTATCGATTTTGGTAACTGTGCCGGCAGCACATGATTGTACAGGGGTTCCGACTTCGCATGAAATATCTATGCCGCTGTGAGTCATATATTGATCCAGCGTTTTCCAGTAAACGGGCATGTCCACGCAGTGGTCCATGATAACATCGCCTTCTACGGGCATAATATATTCAGGTATAGTTTCGCTTTCGACCGAACCGGAAGAATCGTCGATACTATCCACAATTTCGGGAACAGTCGGCTTAGTCTCTTCGACGGCTTGCTTTTTTACAACATTGGCAGATTGCATGTTGCTTTTTACTTTATCTATGCTGGCTTTAACTGTAAAAATCGATACCAATGCCATTAAACAGAAGCAAAGTATCAACGCTGCAGCGGGTTTATTGTTTTTCTTCTTATCTTGTCTCATATTTACATTACCTCCCATGGCTTTATTATCGACATTGAATATGATTTTAATACTGCTAATTACTTGTAATAAAAAGGAGCGCGTGATATGATAATTAAGATTTGAAATTTTTTGTGAGGTGACAAAATGTCAGAATATATTTTAGCCAGAGGCAACGGAAGAAACATTCCACATGAAGATAAAATTTTCGGAATCAGCAACAGAGCTAAGGCGATGATTGCTGAAAAGGGAGCAGACAAAGTTATCAATGCTACTATCGGTTCACTGCTTGATGACAACGGAGAACTGGTTGTTCTTTCTTCTGTTGACGAAGTGTTTAAGCATTTAAGCCCAAGAGATTATGCAGACTATGCGCCAATCGGAGGGATTGCGCCTTTTAAAGAAGCGGTTCAGAAGGCTGCTTTTGGTGTGCATCAGCCAAAAGGATTTACTGAAGCTGTGGCAACTCCGGGAGGAACAGGATCTCTCAGAAACGTTATCTCCAACTACTCAGATGGTGGAGATAAAGTCCTCACAAGTGACTGGCACTGGGCTCCATATAATACAATAGCAGGAGAAATCGGCAGATCAATTGACACATTCGAATTCTTCACTAAAGAAAGAAAGTTCAATACTGAATCTTTTCAGAAAAAAGTTAACGAGCTCCTTACAGCTCAGGAAAGCCTTGTTATCATTATGAATACTCCTGCCCATAATCCTACAGGATATTCCCTGACCCTTGAAGACTGGGATAACGTGGTAGAAGTTCTCAATAAAGAAGCTGAATGCGGTAAGGCTATCGCGCTGGTAGTTGATGCTGCATATATCGACTTTGCCGGTGATGAAGAAGAGTACAGAAGATTTCTTCCTAAATTGGAAAACCTTCCTGTAAATGTTATCTCCATCGTGGCTTACAGCCTTTCCAAGACATACACTCTCTATGGGACAAGATGCGGAGCTATGATTTGCGTAGCTAAGACTCCTGAAATCGCAGAAGAGTTCAAGCGAGTTTGCGAATACTCATCAAGAGGTTCATGGTCCAACAGTGCAAAGGTTGCACAGGTAATTCTCTCAAGAATTTACGGAGATCCGGGACTTCTCGAAAGAGTAAATGAAGAAAGAGCGCATTACAGAGATATGCTGATTGCCAGAGGAAGAGCATTTGAAGAAGCTGCGCACGAAGCAGGACTTGAAACTGTTCCGTTTGATGCAGGATTCTTTATTTCAATTCCTTGCGATAATCCTGACGAAATCAGCGCAGAACTGGAAAAGCAGGGACTGTTTATAGTTCCTCTTGCAAAGGGCCTGAGAGTTTCAGTTGCATCCATCTCTGAAGAAAAGTGCAGAAAGCTGCCTGCTATTATCAAGGCTGCTATGAAATAAATCTGCATAAAAAATATAGATGTTAACGCCAATGCATTTTGCATTGGCGTTTTTATTTATTCGTGCCCAAAATACTTATTGACAAATATTTCCAAAACATGTATTATATGGTTACAGAAAGTGGTATTGCTTCAAAATATTTACAATTGAAGAATGAAAGGAGATTAATTATGGCAATGAATAGTGGATTTGATAGAGAAGTGCGATTTAATATCGTGGAGCATATCGGAATATTATCTACTCACTCAACCGGTTGGAACAAGGAGCTGAACATCGTAAGCTGGAATGGGGGCCAGCCTAAATATGATATCCGCGACTGGGATCTTGATCACGAGCACATGTCAAGAGGAGTAACCCTTCACGAAAAAGAAATGCGCCAGATATTCGAGCTGATGAAGAAACGCAGAGTCGAAAGCAGATTTAGAAAGGAGGAGCAGACTCCTGTGAGTGACACAGTTACTCCTGCAGTTGATTATGCTGCGGCGTCATCGCAAGAAGTGGTATCTGAATCTGAAGTGCCGCTACCGACTGAACCTGCAGAATCTGAACTTCTCGATGAGGAGGAAACCGTATTTTAGGTGCAAACACCATACATTTAAAACATAAAACACTTAGAAACATAATACGCATACATACAGCCAAAGGCGAAAGCCTGCGGCTGTTTTACTTTTGTAATGAATATGATATAATTACTAATGTATGTGCTATTTTGATATATGAAAGGAAATAGGATATGAATATTAATGCCAATAAAGACTATATAGCATATCAAAACACGATTTCTCTTGTATACCTAAAAGCAGTTCGCGATGTACTGGGCGACATAGCGATAGAAATAGACAACTCCCTTAACAAAGGGTTCTTTACAGTACCTGCAAATAAGGAAGAGATAACTGAAGAGCAGGTTAAAGCAATAGATAAAAGAATGGGCGAAATCATAAAAGAAGATATGCCTATCAGCAAGAAAACCTATACTAAAGAAGAAGCGCTGCGCCTTTGCGATAAAAACGGACTGGCAGTGAAACGCAGAATTATAGAAAAGTATCCTGATGATGAAATGGTGGAGTTTTGCACACTGGATGGATATAGCAATTACTTCTATGGCGATATGGCGA
The DNA here is from genome assembly GCA_045638485.1 of Lentihominibacter sp. Lineage (GTDB taxonomy): Bacteria > Bacillota > Clostridia > Peptostreptococcales > Anaerovoracaceae > Lentihominibacter. The sequence goes on from JAZUBM010000076.1 coordinate 14,170, forward strand.
AATCCACCGGGGCGGTAAGTATATACGAAGTGAGAAAGTATGGAGATGGAATTTTGCTGAGATTTCCATATCATACCCAGCTGGACAGACTTCCTGAGTATGTGGATGATAAGAAAATCCATGAGGCCTTTGTGGAAGCAAAACGCTGGCAGAAACTGCTGGACATTATATACATGCCTGACTTAAATGAAAAGGTTCTAGCAGGAGAGGCTAAAGGTCTCATCTTGCTGTCCGAAGCGCTTCATGAAAAGAAGATTGCTGAGATGGCTGACATGATTACTAAGGGAAAGAAGAGAATCGTTCTCATAGCAGGGCCATCATCGTCCGGCAAAACAACTACGGCTAAGCGCCTCAGTGTGCAGCTGAGAGTAAACGGTCTTAACCCACTTTATCTTGGGACTGACGATTACTTTGTTGAACGAAGCCAGACACCTGTTGATGAAAATGGAAATCCTGACTACGAGGGATTGGACGCTTTGGATATAGAACTGTTTAACAGCAACATGAATGACCTTCTGGCAGGGAAAGAAGTTGACCTTCCTGAGTTTGACTTTGTGACAGGAAGAAAAATCTTTGGCAAGAGAATTACATCCATAAGAGAAGATCAGCCGATAGTTATAGAAGGGATTCACGCTCTTAACGGTAAGCTGACAGAGTTTATCGACGACGATGAGAAATTCAGAATCTACATAAGCCCGTTCACTCAGCTTAATATCGATATGCATAACAGAGTGCCGACCACAGATGCAAGAATGCTGAGACGAATGGTAAGAGATTTCAAATATAGAAACAGACCGGCTGCGGGAACCATTGCGCAGTGGCATCAAGTTAGAGCCGGTGAAGATAAAAACATCTTTCCATTTAATGGCGAGGCAGACGTGGTGTTCAACACAGTGCTGGTGTATGAGCTGGCAATCTTGAAGAAATATGCAGAGCCTTTGCTTCAGGAAATTGGCGCTGATGAGCCTGGATATGATGAAGCACAGAGATTGCTGAATTTTATACAGCCTTTTGAAATTATAGAAGATGAATCTGCGATACCGAACAATTCCATATTGAGAGAGTTTATCGGAGGCAGTGTGTTTGTGGAATAATGTGTCGTGGCTACGGCAGTAAAAATTATAAGGAGAAGAAATTATGATAGCAGTTGTTGGAGGCGCAGGAATACTGATAAGGGTAAGAATGATTCCTCAGGAAGATACGTATGAAAAACCTATGATGGGTGATACATTTGATTATGAGACATTAAATGTTGCGGCTAAAGTTGCTCAGGGAGATGATGTGGAAGTAGATAACAGTGGAAGTGCTTTTAATATCGCTTGTCATCTGGCTGAAATGGGCAAGGAAGTTGCTTTCGCATCGGTAACGGCTGATGATGCCATGGGGCTGGCTGTGACAGAGCAGCTGAAGAAATACGGCATCGAAACTAAATACATGAAGACTGTGGAAGGATCCACTCCTGTAGAGATGCAGATACTCAATGTGCTTAACGATCCACAGATGGTTTTTGGCAATAGTAAACTTTATGAGACTATAACTCCTGAAATGGCGGAAGAATGGTCAGAACTCTTCGATGCTGCAGAAGCCATCGTGGTGGACGGCAATCTGCCGAAGGAGACTTTGGAGTATATCGCTAATAAATACGTAGACAAGAAGTTGTTCTTTGATCCTGCAGGTCATGCCGGAGCGGTAAACTCCAGAGAGATTGCGGGCAAGTTCTATTGCATCATGCCGGGAAGAGTTGAAGCAGAAGCTATGGCAAGAAGAACTGTCCTCAGTGCAGACCAGCTGATGGAAGCCGGCAGTTACTTTGAAGAGCAGGGCGTATCAAGAACAATCATCACAATCAAGGGCGGTGGCCTTTATTACAAAGAAGGCTTGTCTGAAGGAATACTGGCACCTGAAAGAGTTCTGTCTTTTGCGATGACAACAGGTGCAGGCGATGTGGTCTCTGCAGCGGTGGTTGCAGCGGACCTTGACGGTAAAAACATCGAAGAGACCGGAAAGTTCGCCATGGAAAAAGCTGCACAGTTCTTATCAGACAAGAATGATGAAAGATTAATCGACACTTTGAACCAGTAATAGGAAGTTGAATTTGTTTATATATTAGAAATGATATGGAGGAACGAAATGGACGCTAATATCAAGAAGGCTAATGAACTTAGAATTAAAACTGTTATCAAAAATCTTGAAAAGAGAAACATGGCAGGTTATTACTGTGAAACTGCAGAAGATGCAGTAGAACAAATTAAGGCACTTATACCTGAAGGTGTGGAAGTATCTTGGGGTGGATCTTTGACTCTCGATCAGATTGGAATCAGGGATATCTTGAAAGCCGGCAACTATGTGGTAAATGATCCTATGACTCAGGGTAACCCAATTGAAAGTATCGAAGCTCGTAGAAAGTCTCTGCAGGCAGATGTATTCCTGACAAGTGCCAACGCAGTAACTATGGATGGCGAAATCGTAAATATCGATGGAGTAGGAAATCGCGTGGCTGCTATCGTATTTGGACCTAAGAAGGTAATCATGGTTGTAGGTGCCAACAAACTGGTTCTGGAAGAAAAGGATGCAGTGGACAGAATCAAGTGTGAAGCGTGCCCTCCTAACGTAGTAAGACTTGGAAGAAAAACACCTTGCGCTGTTACAGGCAAATGCTCAGAGTGTCTTGCAAAGGGTGAAACTATCTGCTGCCATACAGTGACAACAAGATTTTCAGGTATCAATGATAGAATCCATGTAATCCTGGTAAATGAAGTACTGGGATATTAAGAGGTGGCTTTTGCAACGGCAAAAGGCTTCTTATATAATAAATGAGGATGCAGCACCCTGCCGAAGCAAATCGGCAGGGTCTTTTTATATACTTATATGGAAAAATATAGTAATAATGTAAATAAATAGTTGTTGATGTGGGCTGGCCGTTGTAAAATAGCTATAAAAGCCGAAAAAAGCCAACGTTGATGCAAGTTGGAACTAAAAAATTGCGTTTTAAGCGCCTTTTTAGGGATTAGAGGTGTTATGGGTTGGCGAAATTCGGTGTTTATTTAATGTTTGACAACGATTTTGGATGTTTTGTTGGCAAAACTTGATAAGCGAGGGTGATTTGCCAACCAACCATCAACAAATCAACAGAAAGGGGTGTTTATTAATGAAATATGAAGTTGAATTCAAGTTGTTGTTGGCAGATTTAAAGAAGAGACATGAAAATGCCAATGAGGAGTACAAGAAAAGTTTGCCAGGAACCATTTGTCAAGAAAACAGACAAGGAAAACAAAAACTGTTTTATGTATATGAAGAAAAAGGCAAGAGAAAACGCACTGTAATCAATAATCAACCGCAGTTGCTGACTCAACTGGCGAGGAAACGATACTTGGAAGAAGAATTGGAAATCCTCAATAAAGACATGATTGCTCTTAATCGATTAATTGCTACATATATAGAGCCGACTCCGGAAACGATCATAGAAAGACTGCCGGCTAAGTACAGAGATCTGCCGGAAGAGTACTTTTTTTATTCGCAACATGAACCGATAACAGATGTGCGATCCGACATGCAGACATCTGCCTCATCGAAAACCTACCGACAACACTGGGCAACCCAGCCGTACGAGCAAAGCACCTATAAGCCGGAAGAAAAAGTTCAAATGACTTCGAGTGGTTTGAGGGTGCGAACTAAGTCCGAAGTGGTTGTGGCAGAAATGCTTGACGCTGCTGGGATAACATATCGATATGAGCAAATGATATATATAGAAGACTTTTCCTTTGCGCCGGATTTTACCATCTTATCGGACAAGGGCATCATTTACTGGGAACATGCAGGCATGATCCACCACACGGAATATTGTAATCATCACAAATGGAAGATGGAGATGTATGAGAAAGCCGGAATCGTTCCTTGGAAGAACCTGATTATTACATATGATAATGAAAACGGCGGACTGGACACCAGAATCATACGTTCCGAGATAGAAAATAAGCTGCTCTAAATGTTGAAAACAAGCCATTCCTAAAAATATTTTCAAGATATAGTAAAAAAACATGAAAAAACATAGAAAAAACACACCATAACAGGCTGCGAAAAATTTATAAAAAATAGAAACACCGAAAAAAGTGTGATAGGAACGGCCTCTGTAACCCTTGAAAACACTGGATTTTGAGAAGTAAAAAAGTCTGAAAAACTTTTAAAAAAACTCTTGCAAAACATTCTTAAATGTTATATACTACAAAGGCTTGTGTAAGGCGATGAGGTGGGAAGTTACCACGCTATAGGAGAATTTCCACTGAGAAGTCCCCACTCAGATGGGGGCGAAGGGATTCGCTGAATTTTTGTCGTGTGAAAACAAAAGGAAACACACGGAAGCGTGTACGAAGCAAGCAATTCCACTGTACACGTTGAAAATTCAACACTTCGAACCCCTTGTACGAGCATAGCGAAAATCTGTACAAAAAATTCTAGGAGGAAAAAATGAGCGAATTACAGAAAATCAGAATCAAATTAAAGGCTTATGACCACGCACTTCTGGACCAGTCAGCAGCAAAGATCGTTGAGACTGCAAAGAAGACAGGAGCTGAAGTATCAGGTCCTATTCCACTTCCAACAGAAAAGGAAGTAGTTACAATCCTGAGAGCTGTTCACAAGTATAAGGACTCCAGAGAACAGTTCGAACAGAGAACTCACAAGAGATTAATCGATATCACAAGTGCAACAGCAAAAACAACTGACGCACTGACTAAGCTGGATTTACCTGCTGGCGTAGATATCGAAATCAAGCTGTAAAACAGCAAATAAAACTTAAAGGCGAAGGGAACTCCCTTAGTATGATCTCAAAGAGATCCGCTGTAAGAAACAAGGAGGAAAGATAAACCATGAAAACTATTTTAGGTAAGAAGATGGGAATGACCCAGATCTTCACCGAAGCAGGTTCAGTAGTTCCTGTAACGGTAGTAGAAGCAGGTCCAATGACTGTCACTCAGGTTAAGACTGTTGAAACAGACGGTTACGAAGCAGTACAGGTTGGATTTGAAGATGCAAAGCCACAGAGAGTGAACAAGCCAATGACTGGACACTTCGAAAAGGCAGGAGTTGCTCCTAAGAAGCACCTGATCGAATTCAGAACAGAAGGCGAAGCTTACGAACTCGGACAGCAGATCACAGTTGCTGATTTCGAAGAAGGCAAGCTGCTGGACGTAACAGGAACTTCAAAGGGTAAAGGAACTCAGGGTAACATCAAGAGACACGGCCACCACAGAGGCCCTATGAGCCACGGCTCAAAGCATAAGAGACTTGCTGGTGCACTGGCAGCAGGTACTTACCCATCAAGAGTATTCAAGGGCAACGCTGGTCCTGGTAGAATGGGTAGAGAAACAGTGACAGTTCAGAACGTAGAACTGGTAAAAGTTATTGAAGAAAAGAACCTGATGCTGATCAAGGGTGCTGTTCCGGGAAACAAAGGCGGAATCGTTCGCATCCAGTACGCAGTAAAGGGTCAGAAATAGGATGACTTCAGAAAGGAGGAAGTAAAATGTCAAAAGTGACAATGCTGAACATGGCAGGTCAGGAAGTCGGAGTAATCGAGTTAAAAGACGCGATCTTCGGAATCGAACCTAACCAGAACGCAGTTCATGCGGTAGTTAAGAATATTTTAGCCAACAGAAGACAGGGTACTCAGTCTGCTAAGACAAGAGCTGAAGTCAGAGGGGGCGGAAGAAAGCCTTTCAGACAGAAGGGAACAGGTCGTCATAGACAGGGAAGCTCCACAGACCCTTCACAGGTTGGAGGTGGTGTAGTATTCGCACCAAAGCCAAGAAGCTACAGATACTCATTACCTAAGAAGCTGAGAAGACTGGCTATGCTGTCAGCTCTTTCATCAAAGGTTGCTGAAAAGGAAATCATCGTAATCGATGAAATCAAGTTCGAAGAACCTAAGACAAAAGAAATGGTAAAAATGCTGGAAGCAGTTAAGGCTGAAAAGAAAGCACTGATCGTAACAGCTGAAAAGGACTACAACGTAGTTAAGTCCGCAGCTAACATTCCTGGAGTAAGAACAGCACTGGTAACAACAATGAACGTTTATGACATCATCAACCACACAAACTTCATCGTTACTAAGGAAGCTGTAGAAAAGATTGAGGAGGTGTACTCATAATGAAAACGCCTTACGATGTAATATTAAAGCCTGTAATCTCAGAAAAGAGTATGGACGCAGCACAGGTTAAGAAATACACATTCAAGGTTGCAGTAGACGCTAACAAGACAGAAGTTAAGAACGCAGTTGAAGAAATCTTTGGTGTGGAAGTTGCTAAAGTAAACATTATGAACGTTGTAGGAAAGCAGAAGAGAATGGGAAGATACGTTGGTATGACTGCCGCTACTAAGAAGGCAATCGTAACTCTTACTGAAAACAGTAAGGAAATCGAATTCTTCCAGAGTCTGTAAGATAACAGGAGGTAGACAGAAATGGGAATTAAAAAATACAATCCGACCACTCCTGGTTTAAGAGGAATGACAGTTTCCACATTTGAGGAAATCACTTGCACTACACCGGAAAAGTCACTGACAGTTACACTGAAGAAACATTCCGGAAGAAACTCAAGAGGTAAGATCACTGTAAGACACAGAGGCGGCGGATACAGACCTAAGTACAGAATCATCGACTTCAAGAGAAATAAGGACGGTATTCCTGGTAAAGTTGCTACTATCGAATACGATCCAAACAGAACAGCTAACATCGCTCTGATCAACTATGCAGACGGCGAAAAGAGATACATCATCGCTCCAAACAAACTGAACGTTGGTGACGTAATCGTTTCAGGAGCAGATGCTGACATCAAGATCGGTAATGCTCTTCCACTGGCAAACATCCCTGTAGGTACAATCATCCACAACGTGGAACTGAAGCCTGGCAAGGGTGGACAGATGGTAAGATCAGCTGGTAACGGTGCTCAGCTGATGGCTAAGGAAGGCCAGTATGCACAGGTTAGACTTCCTTCCGGCGAAGTTAGAAAAGTAAGAATCGAATGTAGAGCTACAATCGGTGAAGTTGGTAACCTCGATCACCAGAACATCCAGATCGGTAAAGCTGGTAGAAAGAGACACATGGGTATCAGACCTACAGTAAGAGGTTCCGTAATGAACCCTAACGATCACCCTCACGGTGGTGGTGAAGGTAAGGCTGGAATCGGTAGAGTAAGTCCGGTTACTCCTTGGGGTAAGCCTGCTCTTGGATACAAGACAAGAAAGAAGAAGAAGGCATCCAACAAGTATATCGTAAAGAGAAGAAATGAAAAATAATTAGGAAGGAGCAACTATAATGGGAAGATCACTTAAAAAGGGACCTTTCGTAAACGAAAAGCTGCTGAAAGCAATCATCGAAATGAACGCAGCTAACGAAAAGAAAGTCATCAAAACATGGTCAAGACCATCAACAATATTCCCGCAGATGGTTGGACATACAATCGCTGTTCATGACGGCAAAAAGCACGTTCCTGTATATATCACAGAAGATATGGTAGGACACAGACTGGGAGAATTTGCTCCTACAAGAAACTACAGAGGACACGCTGCAGACAAGAAGTCCAAGAGATAAGAAAGGAGATAATTAAAAATGGAAGCAAAAGCAATTGCAAAATACGTAAAAATGTCTCCTATCAAGCTGAAGCCTGTTACTGACTTAGTAAGAGGAAAAGACTTGGACGAGGCACTGAACATTTTAAAGTTCACACCTGGTAAGGGTGCTGAAATAGTAGAAAAGGTTGTTAAATCAGCAGCTGCTAACGCAGATGTTAAGGAAATGAACACTGACAATCTTTATGTAGCCGAAGTTTATGCTCACCAGGGACCAACTATGAAGAGATGGAGAGCTGGATCACAGGGTAGAGCATCAATCATCTTAAAGAGATCAAGCCACGTTGGCGTAACTCTTAAAGAAAAGGAGGTTAAGTAATGGGTCAGAAAGTAAGTCCACACGGCCTTAGAGTAGGTGTTATCAAAGATTGGGATTCAAAATGGTATGCAGATAAGAACAAGTTTGCTGACTACCTGATCGAAGACAACAAAGTAAGAGAATTCGTAAAGAAGAAGTTATATGCTGCAGGCGTTTCCAAGGTTGTCCTGGAAAGAACTGCAGAAAACAAGCTGAAGGTTATCGTAATGACAGCTAAGCCTGGTATGGTTATCGGAAGATCCGGAGACGGAATCGATGCACTGAAGGCAGAACTGGAAAAGATGACTGGAAAGACTATCGTAATAGATATCAAAGAAGTTAGAAGAGCAGAACTGGATGCACAGCTGACAGCAGAAAGCATCGCTCAGGCTCTCGAAAGAAGAGTTTCATTCAGAAGAGCTATGAAGCAGGCTATCGGCAGAACAATGAAGTCAGGCGCTAAGGGAATCAAGGTTCTCACATCCGGAAGACTTGGCGGAGCTGAAATCGCTAGATCAGAAAAGTACAGCGAAGGTAACGTTCCACTCCACACTCTGAGAGCAGACATCGACTATGGTTTCGCTGAAGCTGATACTACTTATGGTAAGCTTGGTATCAAGGTTTGGATCAACCACGGAGAAATCCTTGACAAGGGTCTGAAGAGCGCAGTTCCAGAAGAGCCTAAGAGAGAAAAGAGAGGCAGAAGAGACGGCGAAAGAAGACCTAGAAGAGATGGTGAAAGAAGACCTAGAAGAGACGACAGAAGAAACGAAAGAGCTGAAGCTCCTAAGGCTGTAAACCCTAGAGTTAGAAAGACTCCAAAGGTTGAACCACAGGTTGCAGAAGCACAGGTTGAAGCAGTAGAAGCAGTAGCTGAAGAATCAGCTGAATAATAGACATTGGTGAAAGGAGGACACTCGTCATGTTAATGCCAAAGCGCGTTAAACGCAGAAGAGTCCACAGAGGCAGAATGAAAGGTAAGGCTACAAAGGGTAACACTATCACTTACGGTGATTTTGGTCTCGTAGCTACTGAATGTGGATGGATCACTTCAAATCAGATCGAAGCAGCCAGAATTGCTATGACAAGATCTGTTAAGAGAGGCGGTAAGGTTTACATCAAAATCTTCCCTCATAAATCAGTAACTAAGAAGCCTGCTGAAGTAAGAATGGGTTCCGGTAAAGGGGCTCCTGAATACTGGGTAGCAGTAGTAAAGCCAGGCAGAGTAATGTTTGAAATTCAGGGTGTAACAGAAGCTCAGGCTAGAGAAGCTATGAGACTTGCTGGTCACAAGCTGCCGGTTAAAACTAAATTTGCCATCAAGGAAAAAGAAACAGCAAAGGGTGGTGAAGCATAATGGAATTAAAGAAAATGAGAGAAATGTCAGAAGCGGAACTGAATGCAGAACTGTTAAAGATGAAGAAAGATCTGTTTAATCTCAGATTCCAGCATGTTACAGGTCAACTCGAAAACCCTGTAAAGATGCGTGAGACAAAGAAAGATATCGCAAGAGTTAAGACTATCATCAGAGAAAAAGAACTCGCTAAATAAAGAAAGGAGGATGTATTATGGCAGTTGAAAGAAACAGAAGAAAGACAAAAGTCGGTATCGTAACAAGCGATAAGATGGATAAGACTGTTGTTGTTGCAGTTGAAGACTTCGTAAGACATTCCCTTTACGGAAAAGCAGTAAAGAGAACTAAGAAAGTCAAGGCTCACGACGAAAACAATGAATGCCAGATTGGCGATAAAGTTAGAATCATGGAAACAAGACCTCTGTCAAAGGACAAGAGATGGAGACTTGTGAACATAGTTGAAAAAGTGAAGTAAAGGAGGCGCCTAGTAATGATTCAGACTGAAACAAGATTAAAGGTTGCTGACAACTCCGGCGCTAAAGAACTTTTATGCATCCGTATACTGGGCGGAACTAGCCGTCAGTATGCTAACATCGGTGATGTTATCGTATGTGCAGTAAAAGACGCAACACCAGGCGGAGTAGTTAAGAAGAGCGACGTTGTAAGAGCTGTTGTAGTTAGATCAAAGAGTGGTGCCAGAAGAGCAGACGGCAGCTACGTTAAGTTTGACCAGAATGCAGCAGTTATCATTAAGGACGATTTACAGCCGGTTGGAACTCGTATCTTTGGACCAGTTGCAAGAGAACTGAGAGATAAGGGCTTCATGAAGATTGTATCCCTGGCACCGGAAGTATTATAGGAGGTTACAGATGCGTATTAAAAAAGATGACACAGTAATCGTACTTGCCGGTAAAGATAAAGGAAAGACTGGTAAAGTATTAAAGGCTATGCCAAAAGAAGGCAGAGTAATAGTAGAAGGCGTTAACGTTCAGACTAAACACCAGAAGCAGACTCAGAAGGAAGCAGCTGAGATCAAGCATCAGGAAGGTCCAATCAACGTATCAAACGTTATGTACTACGACACAAAAGCAAAAGCACCGAGCAGAATCGGTTACAAAGTAGAAAACGGCAAGAAAGTCAGAGTAGCTAAGAAGACTGGCGCCGTAATTGACTAAGAAAGGAGGAGACGATAGTGGCAGCTAGATTAAGAGAAACATACAAGAACACTGTATTCGCAGCACTGAGAGAACAGTTCAAGTACGAAAACGTAATGGAAGTTCCTAAGCTGGAAAAGGTTACAATCAACATGGGTCTGGGCGAAGCTAAGGAAAACGCTAAGATCATGGAAAGCGCAGTTGAAGAAATCAGCCTGATCACTGGTCAGAGACCGGTAGTTACTAAGGCAAGAAAGTCCATCGCTAACTTCAAAGTTAG
>JAZUBM010000077.1:0-2412 GCA_045638485.1 Lentihominibacter sp.
CTCCTTGGCCCACAGAACGACATGGCTACGATCCGACTTGCGGTGGCGGCGGCGCTGCTGAAGAACCCGAAGAAGATGCTACCGGTGCACTTGGCGGTGGCGGCGGCTCCGATGATGAAGAAGGCATGGTTCTGGGTGCAGAAGAAGTTGCAGCTGTAAACTTCCTGAACACAACAGATCATATCGTATACATGGTTGGTGACGACAAAGGTAATTTCCGTCCTGAAGCTTCTGTAACACGTGCAGAAGTGGCACAGATCTTCTATAATCTGCTGATTAATAAAGATGTACCTATCACAGCTACATTCGCTGACGTTCCTGAAAATCAGTGGTATGCAAAAGCGGTGAATACATTGGCTTCTATGGGTATTCTGTCTGGTGTGGGCGACAACATGTATGAACCTACTCGCATGATCACTCGTGCGGAATTTGCAGTGATCGCTGCAAAATTTGTAGATGCAGTACAGGCAGACTCCAACTTTGTTGATGTTCCCGAATCTCATTGGGCATATGGCAGCATTTCTACAGCAGCAACATATGGCTGGATCGCAGGTGTGGGTGATAACATGTACGCACCTTCCAGAGCGATCAAACGTGTAGAAGCGGCAACAATCGTCAATAATATGCTGGGTCGTATGGGCGATCACGATAAAATCGATGCAGGTCTGTGTCGTCAGTTCCCTGATGTAAGCGAAATGCATTGGGGCAGATATCAGATCGCAGAAGCGACAACAATTCATGATTATAGTTTTGATGAATACAGAACAATTGAAACATGGATTGATTGATCTGTTTGGATCAGTGAAAGATTTTTAACTTAAAAAAAGCAGGTGCCTGAAAGGGGCATCTGCTTTTGTTTTTCTTATAGAATTGTATTTATTATTTAGTGGTGGTAAAATACACACAAGTATATGAAAAGGATAACAGGCAGACATAAAGACAGAGCAGCTGCGTGTCAGAGAAAGGAGAAATGCAGAATGAGAGAAAAACGTAAAAAAATACAGCCCGTGGTGGATTTGCTGGAGTATATGATTCGCTGCGGTAAAATTTCCAAGGAAGGCCGTCATAAAATTTTTTCTGTCGTGTTGAAGGAGCCTGATCTGACAGACCGTGTTATGGATATTTTAGATCTGGAACTGTCGGAGCAGGAGACGATCACAAAGGTGGAACGGTTGCTGTAACGGACAGGATGATTATAATGATACACTGATCATCTCCATACTTGATTTCACGTAATAGCAATCGTTGCCAGAAACCGTGAAACACAGCACATACCTGGGATAGACTGGGTATGTGCTTTTTTCATTTTAACGATCAAAAGCGTATTTTGGAACAAAAGGTGTCTGTTTCTGGAATATTGTGTTATAGTGATGGTAAGAATGAAGCCCAAAGGAGTTGATTTTTATGAAGAAAGTGATAGCTTTGCTGGTTGCGGCGGTGCTGAGTACATCCGCAATGGCGGTTCCTGCCTATGCAGCAAACGAATATAAGTATTCTCTTAATAGTTCTTATGGCATGGAATACGATGAAACGGTTGGCCTGGTTGATTTTGTTCGTAAAACAGATGCCCATGGTCAGACCATTTATGTGCGTGGGAATGTTCTGAACAATAAAGTGTTTCCTCTGTCTGAAGCACCAGAAATGGAACATACCAAAACAATTGGTGATATAACTTTTTCGAATTATATTAAACACAATGAGAAAACATTAAACGGTAGAGATGATAATAGCAATAGAGCCAAACTAGATGTGACTCAGGTATATGTAGGTATCGGTGCATCTATGCGTTCTGAGGTGGACAATGTAGAATTTATACTTTCCTGGAGTGGTGGCTTTAATGCTATGAATAATGCAGTATTGCCTAGACATATCCCTACTTCTGATCTTGCTCAGGTTAAGACAAACACTCCTGCATATACAGCATTTAATGGTATGCCTTTTTATGAGTATATTGACTCTTTCTCCGTCCGCCCTTACACCAACGATGGCCGCAACAATGATGGTACCTGGAAGAAAGGTCTGACCTGGGTATTTGAGGAGCATACGAAGGAAATAGGTACAGCAGGTGGTGCAGGTTGGGGTTATCTGGGCGACCCTAATAAATATATGAAGATTTATTCTATTCGTGTAGAATCTCCTAATGGTACGGAATACTATCAGGTTATCGTAACAAATGATACGAATTATGCAGATCAGGAAGTCCCTGCAGCTACAAAGCCTGTAACTACTCCCGTGGTAACAAAACCTGCCGTAACGGCTACCGCTGATCCTACTTCTTCCAAAGTATATGTGAATGGGAAAGCCATTGCTTTTGACGCTTACAATATCAATGGCAACAATTACTTCAAACTGAGAGATGTGGCTTATGCGATCAACGGAACAGAAAAACAGTTTGCTGTTGGTTGGGATAGT
>JAZUBM010000078.1:0-4806 GCA_045638485.1 Lentihominibacter sp.
GCTAGAGCACCTAGAGATGGTAAGTTCATCGAAGAAATCGGTTACTACAACCCAATGACAGAACCTGCTGACATCAAGATTGACGAAGAACTGGCTAAGAAATGGTTAGGAAACGGAGCTCAGCCTACAGATACAGTAAAGAGACTGTTCAAGAATAGCGGTATCTTATAATAAGAAAGGTGAAACCAATGGTAGAATTAGTTAGTGCAATTGCAAAGTCACTAGTTGAACATCCGGAAGCGGTTGAGGTTTCGGAATCACAGTCCAATGGCACTACTGTTATACAGCTGAAAGTAGCCTCAGATGACATGGGTAAAGTTATCGGTAAGCAGGGCAGAATCGCCAAAGCTATCCGTACCGTTGTTAAGGCTGCAGCTACCAAGGCGAATGCCAAGGTGGTAGTTGAAATAGTTCAATAGAGACGATTGTAAGGCACATATATTTTAACTGAATATATGTGCCTGAATTGTATATAAGGAAAAGATATGGAAAAGATCAAAATCGGAAAAATTGTAAATGCAGTTGGCCTCAAAGGAGAGGTAAAAGTATACAATTACTCAGACAGCTCGGAGATTTATGAAATCACTCCGGAAATTTACGTGGGTAAAGACCTGCTTGAAATTGAAAATGTTAGACTTCAGAAGAACATGGTAATTCTGAAGCTTGAAGGAATAAATGATAGAAATGCCGCTGAAGCTGCAAAGGGCAGAGAACTTTTTATTACAGAAGATGACCTGCCTGAGCTGGAAGAAGGCGAATACTATGTTAGAGATCTCATTGGTATGACAGTAAAAGAAGAGGATGGAAATGTTCTCGGAAAGGTCAACGATGTGATTCAGAATACTGCTCAGGACGTTTTTGATGTGACAAGAGAAAACGGCAAGCAGTTGCTGATTCCAAGGGTAGATGAGTTCGTTCTTGACATAGATACAGACAGTCGTGAAATAACAGTGAGACTGCCTGAAGGATTGCTGGATCTGTAAAGATTTACTTAGGAGATTGCTATGAAAATAGATGTACTTACACTGTTTCCTGAAATGTTTGGACCTGTAGTGGGTAGCAGTATTTTAGGCAGAGCAGGAGAAAAAGGAATTTTGGAAGTCAGAACTACAGACATTAGAGACTTCAGTAATGACAAACATAACAAGGCTGATGACTATCCATTCGGTGGTGGCGGCGGAATGGTAATGATGGCCGATCCTATTTTTGGTGCGCTGGAATCAATTGATGCCAAGGGTAAGAAGATAATTTATATGTCTCCTAGAGGCAAAATTCTTGATAGTGAGAAGATAAATGAACTGGCAGCCCTTGATGATTTGGTAATTCTTTGCGGTCATTATGAAGGCGTGGACCAGAGAGTTATAGACTACTGGGATATGGAGGAAATCTCCATAGGAGACTACGTGCTGACAGGTGGAGAACTTCCGGCAATGGTTGTAATCGATTCTGTAGCAAGAATGCTGCCTGACGTTTTAGGCAATGAAAATTCTGCTTTAGATGAATCTATATATTCAGGATTGCTGGAACATCCTCAGTATACTAAGCCTAGGGAATACAGAGGCATGGGAGTTCCTGAAGTTCTAGTGAGCGGAAACCATAAGCTGATTGATTTGTGGAAATTCAGAGAAGCTTTGAAGCTTACGAAAGAGCGTCGGCCGGATCTTTATGAAGAATTTGTGAAAGATAGAAAAAGGTTTTCGAAAGACGAGGCCAAAATAGTCGAAGAAATAGATAAAATAGATGTGTAGTACATTGCAAGCTGTAAATCTTTGGTGTAAAATAAAGTGATGAAAACTAAGTTTACGAAGAAGACAAAAAAAGCAATATGTATTTACATAGCAGCATTGCTCATACTATATGTGGTTATTGAAGTTCTTCCAAAAGTTACGGATATTTTCGAAACAACGGAAATTCTTGAGCCGGGAAATTTGAAATTATCCCATGAAGCAACAGGATATTTTATCAAGGAGGAAAGCATTGGTATCGCCGAAGAAACCGGTGATATTGAGTATCTTGTTGAAGAAGGAACGGCTATTAAAAGAGGACATCCGTTGGTTACTGTTGAGGTAGATGCCGATGCCGGTGAAAAGACTCCGAGATTTGGTGAGTATACGGAAAGACTTAAGGGATATAAAGACCTTTATAAGGATTATAATGCTCCTATAAGTGGAGTGTATAGCTTGACTATCGATGGCAATGAAAAGATTTTCAATCCTAAGATGATGGACAAGCTGGATAGAGCTATAGTGGAATCACTGACATATAATTCAGCAGACTTGGAAAGAAAATCAGTAATAAAAGGCGAACCTATCTACAAGGTAACATGGGATGATTACTGGTATATAATCTGTTGGGTTAACGAAAAAACTGCAGCTACCTATACTGAAGGAAAGTCTGTTATTCTTGAGTTGGAAGAAGGAAATGTGAAGGCGAAGATTCAATCGCTGGAAAAAGAAAAAAACAGCACTGACTATAGAGTGGTTTTTTACTTGAACGTTTATTATGAAGCATTGGCTGAAACAAGAACAGACAAGATAAACATCGTTACAAGTGATAACGAAGGTCTTATTATAGACAACAAATGCATTATTGAGAAGAATGGGCAAAAGGGTGTTTATGTAGTCGATAAAAACGGTGACTACAGTTTCACCAGAATCAAAGTTATTGCCTATGACGATAAGAAGTCAGTAATAGAAGATGTGACATTTTATGATGAAGAAGGAAACCAGGTGTTCACAGTTGATGTGTATGATGAAGTGCTAAAAAATCCAAAGGGAGCACTGGAAAAAGACCTGGAAGCTGAAAAAGAAGCGGAAGAGTCAAAGGAGGACTAACATCATGGAAGACATTAGGGCAAATCTTAATATGATAAATGAGCAGATAAAACTTTGCGCAGAAGGCTGTGGAAGGGCTGCCGAAGACGTGCTCCTTTGTGCGGTAAGCAAAACAAGAACGCCTGAGGAGATCAACATTGCTATCGATGCAGGAGTTACTGATATCGGTGAAAACAAAGTTCAGGAAATCATGGACAAGTTCGATGCAGTCAAACCGGTAAAGTGGCACATGATCGGACATCTGCAGACTAACAAAGTTAAATACATAATTGATAAGGTTTCCATGATTCATTCAGTCGACTCATACAAGCTGGCGGCTGAAATCAATAAAAGAGCTGCACAGCATGGTATTGTAATGGATATTCTTATTCAAGTAAATTCAGCTGAAGAAGAAAGCAAGTTTGGTATTACAACGGATGAAACAGAAGCTCTTATCAAAGAGATTCTCGATACTTGCGAAAATATTAGAATCAAGGGACTCATGTGTATCGCACCATATGCGGATGATCCTGAAGACATCAAAGTATACTTTGAAGATGTGAAAAAACAGTATGATGAATTCGGCAAAATCGAACATCCTCTGCTGGATTTCAAATATTTATCAATGGGAATGTCCCACGACTTCCCGGTTGCAATAGAAGCAGGCTCTAACTTGGTTAGAGTAGGCAGCGCTATTTTTGGTGAAAGAAATTATAATAAGTAGGAGGTAACCATGGGAGTTTTTACAAAATTTAAGGACATTATGGGATTTGAAGAGTACGAAGAGGAAGAAATCGAAGTTGCGGAAGATTATAACAAGCAGGGAAACTATTATGATCGTAAGCCTATGGAACCGCGTCAGCCTATAGCACCGCCGGCAAAGTTCGATAATAACGTTGTGCCTATGCAGAACAGAACTGTAAAGGCGCTGACTAACGCTTTTAAACTGGTAGTTATCGAACCTAAGGGTTTTGATGAATGTTCCAAGCTGGTTGACAGCCTCAAGAGCAGAAAGCCAATCATCGTTAATCTTGAACAGCTGGATTCAGATACTGCAAGAAAGATTTTTGACTTCCTGGGAGGAGCTACATATGCACTTAACGGTAACGTTCAGAAGGTTGCAAACAACATTTTCGTATTTGCTCCTGAAAACGTTGCAATCTTTGCAGAAGGGGACAATAAACCTTACAGCTTTACAAGCGGAAGCGAAGAAGATGTAAACCCTTGGAAATAATGTAGTTGATCCGGAGGAATGAGACAATGATCAGACCTATAGATATACAAGAAAAAGAATTCACAAGAGGAGTTCGTGGATACAAAGAAGAAGAAGTTAACGAATTTCTGGATGAAATAACTATTGATATGGAAAGACTGCTGGATGAACTTCGTGCAACTAAGGAAGAAAACAGCAGACTGGTTGCTGAACTGGAAAGACACAGAGGAACTGAAGGTACAGTTCTGGAAACTCTGGAAGCAGCTAAAACTCTCATGGCAGATATATCATCAAGTGCTGAAAAGAGAGCAGATATTCTTCTGAAGAATGCTGAACTGGATGCACAGCTGATGACTAAGGAAGCAAAGGATATGGCTGATAGAATCGCTGAAGAAAGCGCTGCCATCAAGAACAGATTTATCAACTTCAGAACAAGATACAAGCAGCTTTTGGAATCAGAACTGCAGAGATTCGAATCTCTCAGTGGCGAAATGTTCCCTGAGCTGGGTGTTGATGACTTTGACGACCTTCCGGGAGGAAGAAGTTTCGAACATGAACCTGTTGGTATGACCAACGTTGGAATAAGTAAATACGGCACTGTAAGAAGTGATCGAAGAAGATATTAAGGAGGCGGGGCATACCCGCCCCATTTTCATATGGTTTACTATTTGATAACAGCAGCAGTCATTGCATTTGACAGACTGGTCAAAAAGATCGTGGTGTCCAATATGTATCCGTGGGAAACCATACCGATCATCGAGGATGTATTCCATTTCACAT
>JAZUBM010000079.1:0-2574 GCA_045638485.1 Lentihominibacter sp.
GCTGCAGGCGGTAAAACGGCATCATCTGTCAGCGCTAAGACAGACTATCTCATAAACAACGATATCATGTCGGCATCATCAAAAAACAAAAAGGCGAAAGAACTGGGTGTGCCGATTATTACAGAAGAACAATTTATTGAAATGCTTGGGCAGTAATGCAGACATGCTCGAGAAAAGAACGAGGAGACTTCAAATGCTGGAAACAGGAAAATTAGACAGCAATCTGCTGAAGAAACTGATATTCAACAAAATAGCATACAGAAACGATGATGTTAAAGTAAGACCGGGAATCGGAGAAGACTGCGCGGTGGTGGATTTTGGTCAGTACGAATGTATCATGTCTACAGACCCGATAACTGCAGCGGTAAGCGATATAGGAAGACTTGCTATTCACATCACATGCAACGATATCGCTTCAAACGGGGTACAGCCCCTTGGAATAATGCTTGCTGTAATGCTTCCTGAAGGAACTACGGAAGGTGATGTTGAGCATATCATGGGACAGGCAGCGGAAACTGCAGCGGCACTGAAAGTTGAAATCATCGGGGGACATACAGAAATAACCCCTGCTGTTAAACAGCCTGTGATCGTGTCCACAGCCATCGGTAAGGCCGTAAGCGGAACATCTCAGAGCGGGAATGGGATGGAAACCGGTGATTACATAATGATAACAAAATCCGCCGGCATCGAAGGTGCGGGAATAATCGCATGTGATTATGGCGAAAAACTGAAGAGTGCTCTTTCCCAGGAGGAAATCCAAAGAGCAGTAGGCTTCCTCGATCAGGTGAGCGTAGTAAAAGAAGGAATTGCTGCAGGCAAAGTAGGGACCCATGGCATGCATGACATAACCGAAGGAGGAATCCTCGGTGCGGTTTGGGAAATGTGTCAGATAGCAGGAAAAGGTGCGCAACTTTGGGAAGAAAAGATTCCTATGGAACCTGAGACAAAGAAAATCTGTGAGTTTTTTAATATAGATCCATTGAGACTCATATCAAGCGGTTCCATGGCAATTATCGTTCCTGCCGACAAGCTGGAAGAAATGGAAAAGGCTATGAAAGACGCAGGTGTTGCAGCATGTATCATAGGCAGAATAGAAGAAGCAGAGTATGGCATAAAGATAGATTCCGTGGATGTGGCACCGCCTTCATCAGATGAAATCTACAGGGTTGTGGGTAAATAATACATAGGATTTTGCGACGATAACGCATCGTGCATTTTGACCTTTTTTATTTAGGTGTTGAAGAATGCTGCATAAAACTGGTATAATTAATTGGTTAATGTTCAATCGAAAAACGGACATACATCGATATAATTAGCAAACAAGATTTTAGAGAAGTATAATTTAAAGAATTTAGTTGGAGGAAAATAATAATGCGTGACTTAATGAAAGAATATCAGTCCAAGCTTACTACAGCTGAAGAAGCTGTAAAAGTAGTTAAAACAGGTGACTGGGTAGACTTCGGATGGAATGTTGGTATCCCTTATGAACTGGATGGCGCACTGGCTAAGTGGATTAAAGAACAGGACCTTTACGATGTTAACATTCGTGGCGGTATTGCGCTGAGAGAACTGGAAGTATTCAAGATGGAAGATGCAGCTAAACACATTTCATGGAACAGCTGGCATATGACAGGTATCGAAAGAAAGATGATCTCAAGAGGATTCTCTTACTACGCACCTATCAGATATTCAGAACTTCCTAGATACTACAGAGATCTTGCTGATCCGGTAGACGTTGCAATGATCAGAGTAGCTCCAATGGACAAGGAAGGATTCTTCAACTTCGGTCCTGAAGCATCACACTTAAGAGATATGTGCAACAGAGCTCATCACATCATTCTGGAAGTAAATAACAACATGCCTATCTGCTTAGGCGGACATCCTGAAGGTGAAAAGATCCACCTTTCAAAGGTTCACGCTATCGTAGAAAGTGCTAACCAGCCTATGGAAACAATGGGTGCAGCACCTTCATCAGAAATTGATAGAAAGGTTGCAGAGCTGATCGTAGAAGAAATTCCTAACGGAGCATGTCTGCAGCTGGGTATCGGTGGTATGCCAAACGCTGTAGGTTCAATGATTGCTGAATCAGACCTTCATGACCTGGGCGTTCATACAGAAATGTTCGTAGATGGTTTCGTTGATATCGCAGAAGCAGGCAAGATTACAGGTGCTCAGAAGAATATCGACACAGGCAAGATGACATATGCATTCGGTGCGGGTTCACAGAGAATGCTGGACTTCCTGGATGACAATCCTGATTGTCTGTCAGCTCCTGTAGACTATACTAACGACATCAGAGTAGTTAGCTCACTGGACAACTTCATCTCAATCAATAATGCAGTAGATATCGACCTGTTCGGACAGGTTGGTGCTGAATCAGCAGGCGTTAAGCACATTTCAGGTGCAGGCGGTCAGCTGGACTTCGTACTGGGCGCATATCTGTCAAAGGGCGGAAAGAGCTTTATCTGTCTGTCCTCAACATTCAAGGATAAGGAAGGCAACCTGCAGTCAAGAATTAAGCCTACACTGTCAACCGGTTCAGTAGTTACAGATACAAGAACAAATACACATTAC
>JAZUBM010000080.1:0-13623 GCA_045638485.1 Lentihominibacter sp.
GCTTTTGACAACAATGGCTCTTTATAACCTCGATAGTACGGATATAGCTCCTGACCACTGGCTGGGAATTGCGAAGGCAATCAAGGACAATTACTATAAATATGATGGTTTCGTAATTTGTCACGGTACAGATACTATGGCTTATACTGCAGCTGCTCTTTCATATCTTGTTCAGGGTTCTGCTAAGCCGATCGTTCTTACAGGAGCACAGAAGCCTATCGGATTTGAAATAACAGATGCCAAATCAAACCTTAGAGACAGTATAACTTACGCAGCTGACGATGAGTCACAAGGCGTACAGATAGTATTTAACGGAGAAGTAATTACAGGAACAAGAGCTAAGAAGACCAAGTCCCTTAGCTATGCTGCTTTTTCCAGCATAAACTATCCGCTGCTTGCTTCAATTCACGAAGGTAGAATCATAAGATACGTGCAGCAGGACAAGCCAAAAACAGCTCCTGTATTTTACGACAAACTCAATCAGAAAGTGTTTTTACTGAAGCTTACACCGGGAATCTCACCGGTACTTCTGCCTGAGATTTTCAAAAATTATGATGCAATCATCATCGAAAGTTTTGGCGTTGGAGGAATCCCTGCAAGCCTCGAAGAAGTGCTTTTTGCAGAGCTGAAAAAGTACAGACCTGAAGAAAAAGTTCTTGTAATGACTACCCAGGTTACATATGAAGGAAGCCACATGGAAACATACGAAGTGGGCAAGAAGCTGAGCGATTCATTCAGTATCTTAGAAGCTCGTGATATGACGCTGGAAGCTGTAACCACTAAGTTGATGTGGGTGCTGGCGGATGAAGGTCTTGACTGGTCAGGAATCTGCGGCAAATTCTACGGACCTGTGGCCGTGGACACATTGTATTAGCACAATACATTCAGATGTGTTAAAATAGATAAAATAGACAGCAATAATACAAGCAAGACAATTTGCTGCAAGGAGGGATATGTATGAGCGGAGGCAAAAACATAATTACGATTAGTAGAGAATTCGGAAGCGGCGGAAGACTTATCGGAAGAAGACTTGCTGAAAAGCTGGGTGTTCCGTATTACGATAAAGAACTGCTCGACAGAATAGCTGAGGAATCCGGTTTCTGCAGAGAAATGATGGAAGACGCTGAGAAAAAAGCAAAGAACAGCTTTTTGTACAGCTTGGCATCAGCACTCGGAACAGGTGAATCCGGCCCTGAAAGCCTTTCTCTCAACGAAAGATTCTTCCTGGCACAGTTTGACACAATTAAGAAAATCGCTGACGAAGGTTCTTGCGTAATCGTAGGAAGATGCGCAGATTACATACTCAGAGGAATGCCTGAAGTTACAAACGTATTTATCTATGCCGAAGAAGCAGATAAGATCAAAAGAGCCGTTGAAGAATACGGTGTGCCTGAAGAATCTGTTAAGAAGCTGATGAAGGATACAGATAAGGCAAGAGCTAATTACTATGCTTACCACACAGGAAGAAAGTGGGGCGAACATGTAAACTATCATCTGGCAATGGACAGTGGATATCTTGAAACAGAAGATATAGTTGACCTCATTATTAAGTACACAGAAGTGAAGTTAGATAGACTGGCATCATTTAATTGGTAGTGTAGTCCGAATTGGGAGACGATAATGAAGAAGAAAATCAGAGCAATGTACTTCTCCGGAACAGGAACCACCGCGAAGATAGCGACGAGCATGGCTTATGGCATTTACAGTGAGATGAAGGACTGTGAAGCGGAAGTTTCAAAGGAAGCAGATATCAATTTTTCACCGAAGAAGGATAGAGAAAAGGAATATGTTTTCGACGAAAATGACATCGTTGTATTCGGCGTGCCTGTAATCGCGGGACGAGTGCCGAATGTGTTACTGAAGTTTCTTGATACTATCAAAGGCGGAGGTGCCATGGCTATTCCTGTCGTTCTCTATGGCAACAGAAACTTTGATGATGCTTTGATTGAACTGAGAAACATTCTTGAAGAAAAGGGCTTTTATACGGTAGCTGCAGCGGCATTCATTGGAGAACATTCTTTCTCGAAGACGCTGGCAGCAGGAAGACCTGATTTTCAGGACATGAAAATAACCAATGAATTTGCCAAGGATGTGGCAGACAAAATACTTTGGATCATGAGAGACAGCGAAGAATACGGAGTTGAACTTTACTCCACGCTGGAAGCTATGGGACCTATTGAAGTTGAAGGATGCGACCCTATAAGACCGTATTATCAGCCGAGAGACAGACATGGTGAGCATATAAATATCCTCAAGGTTAAACCTAAACTCTATGAGGATAAATGTATTAAATGCGGACAGTGTGCGGCAGTTTGTCCGATGGAGTCCATCTCTAAGGATAATCCGGGAGTCGTTGAAGGTATTTGTATCAAGTGCTGCGGATGCGTCAAGAAGTGCCCTGTAGAGGCGTTGTATTACGATGATCCGGGATATATTTACCATAAGGAAGAGTTAGAAGCAATGTATGGTGATGAGCGCAAAGAACCATCATTGTTCATATAAACCGACCACTCATCTGTGGCGGAAACTAAAAACCATCGCCCATTTGCGATGGATACGAAAGGAAGAATTTTAAAATGGCAAACAAAGGAACTTATTACATCACAACACCAATTTACTATCCAAGTTCAAACCTGCATATCGGACATACTTACTGCACAGTAATGGCAGATGCTATGGCAAGATTTAAGAGACTGGCAGGCTATGACGTAAGATTCCTCACAGGTACAGATGAACACGGACAGAAAATCCAGACTATAGCTGAAGAAAAGGGTGTAACTCCTCAGGCTTACGTTGATGAAGTTGTGGCAGGAATCAAAGACCTGTGGAAGACAATGGAAATCTCATATGATGATTTCATCAGAACTACAGAAGACAGACACATCAAGAGAGTTCAGGAACTCTTTATGAAGATGTATGAAAAGGGAGATATATATAAGGGTGAGTATGAAGGTTTATACTGTACACCTTGTGAATCATTCTGGACAGAAAGCCAGCTGGTAGACGGCAAGTGCCCTGACTGCGGAAGACCTGTACAGAAGGCTCAGGAAGAAGCTTACTTCTTCAAACTGTCAAAGTATGCAGATGCACTGCTTGACCTTTTTGAAAACACTCCTGAATTCCTTCAGCCGGATTCAAGAAGAAATGAAATGATTGCATTCGTTAAGCAGGGACTGGAAGACCTTTGTATTTCAAGATCAACATTTGACTGGGGTATTCCTGTACCTATCAACGAAAAGCACGTTATGTATGTTTGGTTGGATGCTCTTTCAAACTATATCACAGCTCTGGGCTGGCCTGATGAACCTGAACTGTACGAAAAGTACTGGCCTGTAAACGTTCATCTGGTAGGTAAGGAAATCGTTAGATTCCACACTATCATTTGGCCTGCTATGCTGATGAGTGCTGAACTGCCTCTGCCTAAGCAGGTTCTGGGACACGGATGGCTGCTGCTGGAAGGTGGCAAGATGTCAAAGTCAAAGGGCAATGTAGTTGACCCTGTTAAACTGATCGAAAGATACGGAATCGACGCTCTCAAGTACTTCCTGCTGAGAGAATATACATTCGGACAGGACGGCATCTTCACTAACGAAGTAATGCTTAAGAGAATGAACTACGACCTGGCAAACGACCTGGGTAACCTGGTATCAAGAACTGTTTCCATGATCGAAAAATACAATGGCGGAATCGTTCCTGACCTGACAGATGCAGTGGAAGATGTTGACGCTGAACTGAAGGAAATCGCTGTTGGCGCAGCTGCTAAGGTTGAAGCTAACATGGACGAATTCAAGTTCAACATGGCACTGGAAGAAATTTGGGTTGTTGTAAGAAGAGCTAACAAATACATCGATGAAACTATGCCATGGGTTCTGGCTAAGGATGAAGCTACTAAGGCTAGACTGGACAACGTACTTCATAACCTGGCAGAAGCTATCAGAATCATCTCCGTACTGATCTATCCATTCATGCACACAACTTCCGATAAGATCAGAAAGCAGCTGGGTCTGTGGTACGCAGACGTTGCTTGGGAAGATGCTCTTACATTTGAAATGATGAGTGGTGAACAGGTGAAGAAGGGCGACGCTATTTTCCCTAGACTGGACATCGAAAAAGAACTGGAAGAGCTGGAAGCAATGCAGGGTGGAAACAAGGAAGACGAAAACATTCCACTGGAACTGAAAGACGAAATCGAATACGACACATTCGATGCTATCGACTTCAGAGTAGGAACTATCCTCCAGGCTGAAAAGCACCCTAAGGCTGACAAGCTGCTGGTATTCCAGGTTAAGATGGGAACAGAAAAGCGTCAGATCATCTCAGGCGTAGCTGAACACTTCAAGCCTGAAGAATGCGTTGGCAGAAAGGTTCTCGTAGTAGCTAACCTGAAGCCAAGAAAGCTGAGAGGCCTCGAATCAAAGGGAATGATTATGTTTGCTGACGACGTTGTTGACGGCAAGGAAGTTCTCAAGTTCGTAACACCTGAAGCAGAAGACGGAAATCCTGTAGCATAAGCTATTCTGCAAGAAAAATAAATAAAAAATAAGCGCCCCGCGGCCGTTAAGGCTGCGAGGCGTTTTTAGTTTCGCGTTTATAAAAAATAACTATTTAATTCCATAAAATCTCATGGCATTTTCTTTTGTCTTAAGGGCAACATCTTCATAGTCCATATCCTTGATTTCTGCCACCTTACGAGCTGTGTATTCAACCAAGGCAGGTGTGTTTTTCTTGCCGCGGAAAGGCTCAGGTGTCAGGTAAGGCGAATCTGTTTCTACAAGAAGAAAATCGATAGGAACTTCTTCAACGACTCCAATTGTTTTGCGGTTGTTTTTGTATGTTACAGGGCCTGCGATTGATAAGGTTCCGCCAAGTTTTACGTACTGGCGTGCCAGTTCTGCACTACCTGAATAGCAGTGAAGGAGAACACGAGCATCTTCAATCATATTATCGCCATTAACATATCCTGTTGGGTCCGGTCTCTTAGGGAACCAGCTCTTTCTTTCGTCGGAAAATGCCCCTTCTTCCTTAAGAATATCCATAACTTCCTGATCGGCGTCGCGGGAGTGGATTACGATTGGCATTTTCAATTCATTAGCCAGACGGATCTGCTTACGGAAGGCTTCTCTTTGAGCATCGCGTGGTGAAATATCTCTGAAGAAATCCAGCCCAATTTCACCTATAGCCATTACTTTATTCTTTTTGGCAAGTCCCTTAATCATAAGCAGTTCCATGTCATCCATGCCGGCTGCATCGTGAGGGTGTACTCCTACAGTAGCGTAGCACCATGGATATTTGTTGGCATGATCTACAGCCATCTTAGAACTTGGCAGATCGCATCCGATGTCCATCACATAATCAAGATCGGAGTTTTCGATAGCAGCAACCATGGTAGCTCTATCTTTATCAGACATTTTATTATTCAAATGTGCATGTGAATCAAACAGCATATTAAATACCTTCCTTATTTCATCTCTTTGATGTCAAATCTTCGATGTACCAATTGGACATCCCAATTATTATATCAGAAAAAAATCATTACAGCCACCGCAGTTACGACAAAATCTGATACGGACAGGCTGTATAATGTGGCGGAAATAGTGGTGGACAATCAGCAGAAAGATGATGGAGATAAAAGATATGAAAAAAATCATGCACATTTTAACCATGATGATATTTACTTTTTTCCTTTGTAGAGGACCAATTATGACCGACAGCTTTATAATAGGCAGCGCATTTATTGCGTATATGGTATCTCTAACTCCCAAAAACTTATACCTACTAATCCCGGCAATCGGTTCAATGATAACATACATACCAAAAGGCTTCGATCCATGGGGATACATAGCTGCAACAATAATTTGCGCGATAGTATTTTCGTTTACAGGAGTTAACAAACTTAAACTATGGCAGATAAGCATTGTTGCTGCATCTATAGTTATAATCAGCATTAGCATATACAGCCTGACTTTTGGAAAAGTATATAAAACTGACCCTGTTGAACTAACGCTTGAGGGGCTGATGACCTTCGTCATTGTTTACGCATTTAAGAATGTTTTTCCGAAAGGCCATAGGCGGCGTGCTGATAAAAACCCGGACTCGTTAATATTTGTATCTCTTGCGTTGATTCACGGGGCAGGATTGGATTTTGCCATGTGGATGTTTATTATTTTCATTACATTATGGGCTTTGAATGCATGCAACAGCAAAACTGCATTGAGTGTTACGGTTGTTGCAGCGGTTACGGCATCGCTTATGGGATCAGCTCAGTGGGGGATAATGGCAACACTTATGATAGCTACATCTATTGCAGGATATGCAAAGGGCAGAGGTGCGGCTATTACATCCATGATTTTTGGCATCGTATGTTGGGCTTTGGGACATGTGGAAAGCGGAGTCGTTCTCGGAATAGATACATATGGGCTTATTATTGCTGTATTGGTGTTTGCACTAGCTTACTGGCGATTTGGCAAAAAGAAACCTTTGAGAATAGATATTGCCGTTTCTCAAAAGGCGGCTACAGAAAATGAAGGAACAAACCCTGAGAAACAACAGGAAAACGGGGATAGCTGTGGGTGGGAAGATATAGGAGATAATAAAGTTGCATTGGTAATAAGCGATGGAATGGGAAAGGGCTCAAAAGCGGCGTCGGAGAGTCGCCTTGTGGCTCGAACAACTCTTGGTTTGCTTAAATATGGCGTTCCTATAGAAGAGACAATGGTTTTGATGAATTCAATTATGCTGATCAAAAATGATAATGACTCTTATGCGACATTGGATCTTGTTACTGTTGATAAAATCGCAGGGAAAGCGATATTTTACAAAATAGGAGCAGCTCCGTCTATAATTAAAAGACCGGATCGGATAGAAGAAATTGAACTTTCCACAGTGCCGTTCGGGATAGTCGAGAACTTAAAAGTACGTCATGTAGAGACTACAGTTAGAAAAGGCGATAAAATAATTATGATGTCAGATGGGGTGAGCGATATCGGCCTGGGAACAGTAAGAAAAGCTCTAAAAATTCCAAAGACAGAGTCAAACAATCATCAAGTGCAAACGGCAACGAAGATGTGCGAAAGAATAATGGAAAAAGCATCAGAATACTATCAAACAAAGGAAAAAGATGACCTTACGGTTATGGTGGCACGTATTCTTTAAATGTGATAAAATAAAATGTACTTTATTACACAAAAATATACATCTTGCGAGGATAAAAATGTTACCTGATATCACCAAGAAGCTAGAGGATAAAGTCAGAAAAACTATAGAAGAAAAAGCGCTTATTAAACCTAAACAGCACATTGTATTAGGCCTTTCGGGAGGCCCTGATTCAGTGTGCCTTTTTAATATTTTAATGTCTTTAAAAGATGAACTGCAGCTGACAATCCACCCGGTTCATGTAAACCATAAGTTCAGACCGGGCGCAGCAGAAAGAGATCAGCAGTACGTAGAAGAACTTTGTGCCAACAACAATTTGAAGTGCGCAACCTTCGTCACCGACTGCAACAAACTGGCGGAAGAAACCGGCATGACAAGTGAGGAAGCAGGACGCAAAGCAAGATACGATGCGTTTTACAAGGTGGCCGAATCTATTATGATGAGTGAAGCAGAGTCCGATGCACCATTAGTAGCACGCGATCAAATTAAAATTGCCGTGGCGCAAAATGCCAACGATCAGGCGGAAACAGTTCTGTTCAGATTTTTAAGGGGTACAGGTGTTGATGGCCTTGCGGGAATTGCATACGAAAGAGAAGAACGAGGCTTCAAGGTGATCAGACCGATTCTCGATATATATCGAGATGAAATCGAAGAGTATTGCGATTACAACAAGCTGAATCCGGTAACTGATCACACAAACGACGAGAATGTATATGCCAGAAATAAGATAAGAAATCAGATGATTCCTCACATCGAAAGTGAGTATAATTCCAACATCAAAGAAAGTTTAGTGCGTTTGGCTAGAATTGCGTCTGCTGATAAAGATTACATGTGGCAGCAGACCGAGGAAACTTACAAAAGTCTGGCAAAAGAAAATATTGCATCCGGTGAAGTTTTTATGGATAGAGAAGCTCTTGCAAAGCTTCATGTGGCGATTCGCCATAGAGTTATGCTCAAGGCTTTCGCTGCCATCGGCCTTGACAGCGATGTCTCGGAGGAACGCATAAAGGCCGCTGACTCAATTATAGAGAAGAAACAAGCTCCAAAAACAGTACAATTCCCGAGAGGGTACGCATTAATTGTGGCAAAAGGAGTTGTTTCCATGAAAAAATTGTGAAAAACCAACAAAAGGGAACTCGCTTCGGTTGAAAAAATTTGTTTTATATGATAAAATAATTCAATTAATTTGGTTTATACCAACAAAAAATAAAGGGTAAAAGGAAACTTAGGAGGAAAAGTATTTTGAACAAGGGTAGAGCTAGAAAAACCAGAAACATTTGGATATACGTGATAATATTCGGCCTTGTTTTTGCTATGGCATATTTCTATAGCAGTGACACACCTGAAGAACAGAAGGAAGTTAAGGCTTCAACAATGGTGAAGTACTTAAAGCAGGATGAAGTCGAAGAAATCAATGTAACTGAGACAAAACTTACTGCTGAACTGGAATCAGGCAAAACAGTATATGCATACGTGAACAGCGTTGTTGATATGAGTTATATCTACGACATGTATATCATACCTAAGGTTGATGAAGGAACGCTGAAACTTTCCAGCGATGAGCCTAAGAAGGAATCTGTATTCCTCAGCTTGCTGCCAACCATAATCATGGTTGCGATAATGATATTCTTCTTCATGATGATCATGAATCAGAGTGGTGGCGGTGGAAAGGCTATGCAGTTCGGAAAGAGCAGAGCGAAGCTTCAGAAAGACGGCGGCCAGAAGAAGATTACATTTAAGGATGTGGCAGGTCTTAAAGAAGAAAAAGAAGAACTGGAAGAAATCGTTGACTTCCTTAAACACCCGGCTAAGTACAACGGCCTTGGCGCAAGAATCCCTAAGGGTATTCTGTTGGTGGGCCCTCCGGGAACAGGTAAGACATATATTTCAAAAGCTACAGCGGGAGAAGCAGGAGTTCCGTTCTTTACAATTTCAGGTTCCGACTTCGTAGAAATGTTTGTCGGCGTAGGCGCATCAAGAGTTAGAGACTTGTTTGAGCAGGCGAAAAAGAATGCACCTTGTATCGTATTCATAGACGAAATCGATGCAGTAGGACGAAAGAGAGGCGCAGGCCTTGGCGGTGGTCACGACGAAAGAGAACAGACTCTCAACCAGTTGCTGGTTGAAATGGATGGTTTCGCAGAAAATACAGGAATCATTATCCTAGCCGCAACAAACAGACCTGACGTACTCGATCCTGCACTTCTCAGACCGGGAAGATTTGATAGACAGATCGTTATAGGAATTCCTGACATCGTAGGAAGAGAAGAAATCTTTAGAGTTCACTCAAGAAATAAGCCTTTGGATGAAAGTGTTGATCCTAAGGTACTGGCTAGAAGAACACCTGGATTCTCACCGGCTGACATCGAAAACATGCTCAATGAAGCAGCCCTTCTGACAGCAAGAAGAAACGGCATGAGAATCAGAATGGAAGAAATAGAAGAAGCCATTACTAAAGTTATCGCAGGACCTGAAAAGAAAAGTCGAGTTATCAGCGAAGAAGAAAGAAAACTCACGGCTTATCACGAAGCAGGACATGCAGTTGTGGCACATTCTCTGCCTAAGACAGATCCTGTACATCAGATAACAATCATCCCTAGAGGAAGAGCAGGCGGATTTACAATGATTCTGCCGAAGGAAGATAAGTACTACGGCACTAAGGAAACCATGAGAGAACAGATTATCCATCTCCTCGGTGGTCGTGTTGCCGAATTGCTCACTCTGGATGACATAAGTACAGGCGCAAGCAATGATATCCAGAGAGCTACTGACATAGCTAAGGAAATGGTTACTAAATATGGCTTCAGCGAAAAGCTGGGTCCTGTAAACTACAGCTCATCAGATGAAGTGTTCTTAGGTAAGGACTTTACATCTAAGCAGAGTTATTCAGAAGGAACAGCTGCACAGATTGACGCAGAAGTGAAGGCCATCGTTGAAGAAGCTTTCGAGGCGGCCAAGAAAATACTGTCAGAACATATGGAACAACTCCATGCAGTTGCAGAAGGATTGCTTGAAGTTGAAACCCTTGACCACGATCAGTTCGTACAGCTCTTCGATGGCACAAAGACTCCTAAGGAGTTGGCTGAAGACCTGAAGTCTGAAATGGAAAAGAAAAAGGCTCTCAACGAGCAGGAAGCGGTAGAATCCGCCAAGATGCGCAAAAGAGCAGAACAACTGGCAAAAAAACGTGAAATGGAAGAAGCTGCAAAGGCGATGCAGGATAAAGAAGGCGAAGGCAAGTTCAAACCTAGACTTATGACATATAACGATGTAAGCAAGACTGCTGAACCATTTGATCCTGATAAGCTTGCCAAGGAAGAAGACGATGACGATATTCTTACTGATTATGACATGCCGGCTGATGATGACATGCCGACAGAAGAAGAACTTGCAGTCTACGACACAGACTACCTCCACGCAGACGATGACGAAGAGTACATTGAAGAAGAAAAAGAGGAAGCCGAAGATGTCGAAGAAGATGAAGAAGAGAGGAAATAACAATGAAGGTCACAGTTGCTGACTGCTTAAGCTTAGACTCTTTCAGAGGAGCTGAGGTAAAAGCAGGAAAACTGAATCTATCAAATGATGTTAAAGCAATATCTGTGCTGGATGCATGTGACATCGATGACATCACACTGAGACAAGGAGATGATAGTGAGATACTTCTCACAGGATTTCTCGGTGTTAAAAACGATGTAAACAAGCAGTGCAAAATCGTAGAGGCAGTGGCTAAGAGTGGTTGCGCGGCATTATGTATATACTATGTAGGAAAGGCTGTAAAGGCTATAGATGACAAAGTAGCTGCCACAGCAGAAAAAGAAGGTTTGCCGTTAATCATAATGGCAAAAGAGGCAGAATATGCTTCGACTATAACAGAAGTTATGGACAAAGTTCTCTACGGCGATAAATTCAGCAATAGTCTTATAAGCAACACAGTATTTCACCTGTTGAATTTTGAGAAGCACAGCAATTTCCAGTCTGCAGTTAGAGAAGCGGCAATCAACAATGATTTTCAGTTGATAATTTTAAGTGAGGACTTCAATCCAATCCTTACGGTAGAGACAAGACACAAGGCAACCATTGCCGATGCCATTAAACTTGGTAGGGAACGTAATGTGGAAAGCGACTCAAAAGTTTACACAATGATAGATGTAAACGGCGTGCTTACTTATTGGGGACCGGTAACTATCAACAACGATAAATACTACATGTTCATTGTCGATAATGAGGACTCTTATACTGCAGGAGAAATCACCAAGCTGGCTGAAATAATTCAGCTGGCCATGGGTATGTGGAAATACACACCTGAAAGAGATGCGAAAGCGGAATTTATCAAAGCCCTCATTCGAGGAAATAAGAGCTTAGCATATACTCTTAAGGACGAAGCAAAAATAAGCGGAGATGATATCTTGAGCGTATTTTTCTCCAAGGGAATAGGGCAGGAAGTAGAAGGCCAGATCTTTGCAGAATTTGAAAAAGAAGAAGATCTGAACATCATGAAGATTACTGAGGGTGAAGAAACCTACGGAATGATTCTGACTTATGATGAAAACGGAGCAGACCCTACAACCAGAAACAGCTGTGTGCAGCTTTTCAGCAAGCTTAAGGGAAATAAGAAAGCGCGAATTTTCCATGTCACGGGACTTAACGGTATCGAAGGTGCCGGAGATGCGTATAGACTAATCAGTGAAAGTTGGTCCTTTGTACAGAGCGTATTCCCATATAAGAGAGTATTCACCAAGTATGAGCTTACTCTTGTAAGTAACTGCATCAACATTCAGATACAGGGAGGCTTCGTTAAGAAGAATTATATGGAGCTTTTGGAACCGTTTAAAGAAGCCGGCGAAAACAAGGGCAGACAGCTTCTGGAAACACTTGAAACTTTCGTGCTGGATGCAGGAATGAACAGTGGTAAAACTGCTGAGTTCATGGGAATCCATACCAATACTGTTCAGTACAGACTGAAGAAAATAAACGAAATGCTGGGTGTTGAAATCACAGGTAACAGAGTTATCCCTGGCCTTACCATGGCTCTGGCTCTCAAGAGACTCGAAAGAGTGGTCAGCTAATCATAGATAATAAACAGGAGACTGAAAGATGTATTACAACTATTTAGAAAAAGCCGATCCTGAAATTACAGCGGCGATAAAGAGAGAAGTGGGAAGGCAGGAATCCAAAATCGAAATGATTGCTTCCGAAAACTTCGTAAATTATGAAGTTATGGAAGCGGCAGGAAGTGCACTTACCAATAAGTATGCAGAAGGCTATCCGGGCAAGAGATACTACGGCGGTTGTGAATTCGTTGATGAAGTTGAAACCCTGGCAATCGAACGTGTTAAGAAGATATTCGGTGCAGATCATGCCAACGTACAGCCTCACTCAGGAGCCAATGCCAATACAGCAGTTTATCAGGCTGTTCTCAATTACGGAGACACAGTGCTGGGTATGGACCTTTCCAACGGAGGACATCTCACTCATGGCTCCCCGGTAAATTACTCGGGAATTTCATACAACTTCGTTCCTTACGGACTTGATCCCGAAACAGAAACAATTAACTTTGATAACGTAAGAGAGCTGGCTTTAAAGCATAAGCCTAAGCTGATTGTTGCAGGAGCATCTGCATATCCGAGAACAATACACACTGACAAATTCAGAGAAATCGCAGACGAAGTGGGCGCTCTGCTGATGGTAGATATGGCCCACATCGCAGGACTGGTTGCAGCGGGACTTCATCCAAATCCAATGGAACATGCGCATATTGTAACAAGTACTACTCATAAGACCCTTAGAGGCCCTAGAGGCGGACTGATTCTTTGCAAAGAAGAATTTGCAAAGGCTATCGATAAGGCGATTTTCCCTGGTACTCAGGGAGGTCCTTTAATGCATATTATTGCAGCAAAGGCCGTATGCTTTAAAGAAGCGATGGACCCTGAGTTTGTAGATTACCAGACACAGGTTCTAAAGAATGCAAAGGCACTTGCTGAAGCTCTTACTGCAAAGGGTTTCGAACTGGTTTCAGGAGGAACTGACAACCACCTGATTCTTGTTAAGCTGGTTAACAAAGATATCACAGGAAAACTAGCGGAAAATCTGCTGGATGAAGCGAATATTACTACAAATAAGAACACTATTCCTAATGATCCTCAGAGTCCGTTCGTAACAAGTGGATTAAGACTTGGAACACCGGCAATGACAAGCAGAGGATTCAAGGAAGAAGATGTTGTTAAGGTTGCGGAGGCCATTGCGCTGGTTATCGACAACAAGGGTGAAGAAGCAGCTATGGATAAGGCCAGAGCAATTGTTAAGGAACTTACTGACAAATATCCTCTCCATGGCAATTTTAAGGGCTAATGTACTAAACATGAATAATGTATACAAACAAAAACAAGATTGCAAATCCAATTGATTTGCAGTATAGTGAGATTGTTATTACATTAAGGAGGAAGCATAGATGAACAAGCTTGAACAGCT
>JAZUBM010000081.1:0-9468 GCA_045638485.1 Lentihominibacter sp.
GGTGGACAGGGAATGATGTGGACAATCTCCCTCATCATGTGCGCAATGGTATTTGGTGGTATCGTAGACTGCACAGGAATCATGGGTTCCATCGCAGGCGGACTGCTGAAGCTGGCTAGAGGCACAAGAGGCGGACTGGTAACAGTTACAATCATTTCATGTATCATCGTAAACATCCTTTGCTGCGACCAGTACCTGGCAATCATCCTGCCTGGTAGAATGTACAAAGAAGCATTCGAAGACAGAAAGCTCAAGGCAAAGAACCTGTCAAGATGTCTGGAAGACTCCGCTACACTTACTTCAAACTTCGTTCCTTGGAACACTTGCGGAGCTACAATGTCAAGCTTCCTGCAGTGCCCACAGTGGGGTGCAGGCGGATACGCTCCATATGCTATCCTTAACTGGCTGAACCCAATCATCTCAATCTTCTACGGATTCACTGGAATCACTATGGAAGAAATGACTGATGAAGAATATGCTGCAATCCTGGAAGCTAGAGAAGCTGACAAGGCTGCTGCTGAAAAGGCTATGGAAGCTTAATCTTAATTTAGAATCTATTACAAATTAATTAAACACCTAAATAAGAAAGGGTATGCGTAATCGCATACCCTTTCATTTTGTCTCAACATCTTTTACCCATTTGATTACAAACTAATCGATTGTCAAATGGTCCTTTTTTTGTTATTATTGTCTTATATATGAACTAGATTATATACGGAGGACTTGACTATGGCTTTTAGACGCGGTGTTTTTAGAGGAGATAAAAGAAAATTATTTACCGGTATTATGTGCATAGGTTTTGGCCTTTTCTTTTTTGCTAACGGCTTCATCCACGGCTTCACTACAAGCAAAATCGTATTTGGCGGACTGTTATTGTATTTCGGTATAAGAAGCTTAAGCCTTGCCAGAGGCTAATTAAAACATAATATTACAAGAGGGTGTGCAATTAGCACACCCTCTTATTTATTTACGATTTATTATTATATCACAGCCTAATTTTTCAAGTTCAGCCTGTAAAACCTCATTTAATTTTGCCAAGACCTTTTTGTCCATCGCCTTAACTCCTTCAAGAGGGTATTTCATATCAAGTTTCTCGTATTTGTTTAGCGCCATCGTATGATAACCCAGAAGCTCGACTTTATAAACATTCTCTATGTTTTCTGTGATAAACTTAGCCAAATCCTTCATATTCTCTTCAGTATCGTTTATTCCCGGAACGATTACCTGTCTTACCCACGCAGGAGTGCCAAACTCATTAGCCATTCCAATAATCTTCATCAGCTTGTCCTGCTTGCACCCACACATCTTAGAAAATTGATCCGGATTGCTATGTTTAATATCCAGAAGCAACATATCGCATTCATCTATAACGTCTTCTGTGTAGGCATCAATATGCGTTGCGCTGGTATCCACTACTGTTCCAATCCCATTTTTCCTAAGAAGTCTTATTGCCTCAAGAACGAATTTACCTTGAAGCAACGGTTCACCTCCGGAAAAAGTCACCCCGCCTTGCTTTCCATAATAAGGCATGGATCTCTTCGCTTTATGAAGAATTTCTTCCAAAGTCACCTCTCTGCCGCCCATAGGTTTCCATGTATCAGGATTATGGCAATACAAGCATCTTGCAGGACATCCTTGCAGGAAAAATATAGTTCTTATGCCCGGTCCATCTACGGCACCGAATGTTTCGATTGAATGTAATCTTCCTATTGTCATATATTTCTCCGTTCATTACGAAAACTTTAAGGCAGAAAAAGGTGTCCCTTATCGGGAACACCTTTTCTAATTATTAAATGCAACCTTAGATTGATTCGTGGAAAGTTCTCATGATAACTTCCTTCTGGTTTGCCTTTGACAGAGCGTTAAATCTTACTGCATATCCAGATACTCTGATTGTCAGGTTAGGATATTTTTCCGGATGTTCAAATGCATCCATCAGCATTTCTCTGTTCAGTACGTTTACGTTCAGGTGGTGTGCTCCCTGGTTGAAGTATCCGGACATCAGTCCTACGAGAGCTGTCTTCTGAGCTTCCTTATCCTTACCAAGAGTTTCAGGAGTAATGCTGAATGTGTATGATACACCGTCCTTACATTCTTCCCATCTAATCTTTGATACTGAGTTCAGTGAAGCGATAGCACCATTGTTATCTCTGTTGTGCATTGGGTTAGCACCAGGAGCAAACGGTTCGCCTGATCTTCTTCCGTCAGGAGTGTTTCCTGTCTTCTTTCCGTATACTACGTTTGAAGTGATAGTCAGTACGGACAGAGTGTGAACTGCGTTTCTGTAAGCAGGGTGCTTTCTCAGTTCAGCAATAGTTCCTTCTGCCAGTTCTGCTGCGATATGGTCTACTCTATCGTCGTCATTACCGAACTTAGGGAAATCTCCTTCTGTTCTGTAGTCTACGATAACGCCTTCTTCGTTTCTGATTGGATATACCTTAGCATACTTGATAGCACTGAATGAGTCAGCAGCTACTGACAGACCAGCGATACCGAACGCCATCAGTCTCTTAACATCACTGTCAAGGAATGCCATCTGGATCTTTTCGTAGTCATACTTGTCATGCATGTAGTGAATAACATTCATGATGTTTACGTAAAGTCCGCACAGCCATTCTCTGTAGATGTTGAATCTTCTCTTAGCTTCTTCGTAATCGATAGGGCCGTCTCCCTGGATTGGTTCCATCTGAGGTCCTAAGTGTTCGCCTGTCATTTCATCGATACCACCGTTCAGTGCCAGTGTCAGGATCTTAGCCAGGTTATATCTTGCTCCGAAGTACTGGATCTGCTTACCCATTTCGATAGCTGATACGCAGCAAGCGATTGAGTAGTCTTCACCGTATGTAGGTCTCATTACGTCGTCGTTTTCGTACTGGATTGAGTCAGTATCGATTGAAACCTGAGCACAGTAACGCTTGAATGCTTCCGGCAGATCATCTGACCACAGAACTGTCATGTTTGGTTCCGGTGATGGTCCCAGGTTGTACAGAGTGTTCAGGATTCTGTATGAGTTCTTAGTAACCTTAGTTCTTCCGTCGATACCCATTCCGCCGATACCTTCTGTGATCCACATTGGGTCTCCACCGAACAGTTCGTTGTATTCAGGAGTTCTCAGGTGTCTAGCAACTCTCAGCTTCAGAATGAAATCGTCGATCATTTCCTGGATTTCTTCTTCTGTGTAAACGCCGTTAGCCAGGTCTCTTTCTGCATAGATGTCGATGAATGAAGAAGTTCTTCCGATTGACATAGCAGCTCCGTTTTCTTCCTTGATTGCTCCGAGGTAAGCGAAGTACAGCCACTGGATAGCTTCCTTAGTATCCTTTGCAGGTTCTGAAATGTCGATTCCGTACATTTCAGTCATCTTCTTCAGTTCGCCCAGTTCTACAATCTGCTTGTGGATTTCTTCCAGCAGACGGATGTTGTCTTCTGTCATTGGAAGAGTTCCGTAGTAAGCGTGATCCTTCTTCTTGTCAGCGATCAGTCTGTCGATTCCGTACAGAGCAGCTCTTCTGTAGTCGCCGATGATTCTTCCTCTACCATAAGCATCAGGAAGACCTGTGATGAATCCAGCGTGTCTTACAGCCTTCATTTCATCTGAGTAAACACTGAATACACCGTCATTATGTGTAGTTACATACTTGAAGATGTTTTCGATTTCATCTGACAGCTTTTCGCCATAAGCTTCTGCTGATGATCTAGCCATCTTGATTCCGCCGAATGGGCACACGCCTCTCTTCATTGGTTCATCTGTCTGCAGACCAACGATGATGTCCAGTTCCTTATCGATGTATCCAGGACCATAAGCTGTAGCTGTCATGATCTTGCTAGCATCAACCTTCAGTACGCCACCGTTTGCAGCTTCTTCTGCGATCAGTTCTTTTACTCTATCTGATACTTTCTTAGTTCTTTCTGTTGGTCCAGCCAGGAAGCTTTCATCTCCTTCATATGGCTTATAGTTCAGACGGATAAAATCGTCAACGTCGATTACGTCTGTCCACATACCTACGTTAAAACCTTCCCACTGCTTAATTTTGTTTTCCATAATTTGCACCTCTTTGCTCTTATATATAATTAGATATAGTTAATCATGTTTTATACTGTATGCATAATACAAAAAAATACAATCTTTGTCAACACGTTAACATGTTCTTTTTTCAGTACTCAAAGCTAGTGTTTTCAACGGTTTGAGCTTTTTTAAATTGCATCCAATAGCAAGGTTCTAGCAAATTCCGCCCTTTCGACATCTCAAGTGTTCAATTTTCATGGTTTTCAACGTTTTTTCAGCCGCAAGATTGTACATTTTGTAGTTAAACCCCTAAATTTCACCGGTTTTATCCATTATTCTTTAGTTTTTGACACAGAAAAAAATTTTTTCAATTTGCCTTTTGATAGTATATAATAGTTTGTACGGAGGTATTAACATGAACAAGTTCAGAGAAATGATGAAAGACAGCACTTTCATCAGAGGAAGCTTCTTTATCCTCTTCAACGCTGTCCTTCTGTATATACTATACGCTGTTATAAAAAATATTGGATGGGTAACCGATACGCTATTTGACGGCTTTAATACTCTCATCGACGCTTTTTGGCCGCTCATCATAGGTTTGATACTAGCTTATCTTCTTAATCCATTATCAGACCTTATCGATAATAAAATAGTAAACAAGGCAATCGGCATACCTTCCGATCCTATTAAGGCCGAAAGACGTGCAAACCTTGGTCACCTCATTAGCGTTTTACTCACAATTATTATAGTAATAGCTGCAGTTATCGCACTTATCTATGGTTTCACTGTCTTGATTATCGGCAAAGTAGTATTCAATGACCTGTCTTCCTTGATGGATAGTTTCATGGCCGCCATTATCAGCTATGAAGATACATTCCGTAATTGGATAGCAACCAACATACCGGAAGGTATGCTTTCAGAAAAGCTGGGAGAAATCGCTACAGTAATCATGGGATGGATCGGCGAAAACGTCAGTGTAAGTTCGATAATAACAACCTTCACAAATATCGGCGGAGGCGTTATAGACCTTGTTATCGGTGTGATTATTTCAATATATTTGATGAAGGACAAAAAGTTCTTCTTGGGACTTTGGAGAAAATTCCTCCATCTGACATTGCCTCAAAAGGGGAATGCCGTTGTCACTGAAACATTAAGCGAAATCAATAGTGTACTCTCAAAATTCATTAGAGGAGCACTGCTTGATGCGTTGATTATCGCCATCTTGTCATCTATAGGCCTTTCTATTTTAGGCCTTCAGGCGGCTGTATTCATCGGCATATTCGCAGGTATATGCAATATAATCCCTTACTTTGGCCCAATCATCGGTATGGTACCGGCCTTTCTCATGGGTCTTTTCACCGAGGGATTTTGGCACGGAGCCATCGCCGTTATTATCCTGTTCGCAATACAACAAATCGACGCCAACCTGATATACCCTAAAATTGTAGGCTCTTCTACAGGTTTACATCCGTTAATCGTATTGTTGGCAGTTAGTGTGTTTGGATATTTCGGCGGAATACTGGGGATGCTCTTGGCTGTTCCTTTGGCAGGCATTATCCAAGTCTTTGTCGTTAAGTGGGCTACCGGTAAAGAAAAGAAACTGGTTGCGCAAAGCGCACAAGGTCAAGAAGAAACCGGTGAAGTCGCAGAAAATACTTCTTCCGACTCTTGAAAGTTCACAGCATTATCAATTTAAATATAAAAAAGGATTGCTTTTAAAATCAAGCAATCCTTTTATTTTGCATTTTATTTCGAAACTAAAGCTCTTTCAGTTTCATATTTCTAGCCAGGTACATAGCCGGCGTATCACTGATACTGGTTATGATAAAGATTACATAACCGCCTATGCAAATGCTGATCAATGTTTGCACATCATATATTCCCGCAAATGCGGCAACATTATACAGAACTGTATTTATGAGCTGTGAAATCAATGTGGAGAAGTTATTTCTTACCCACAGAAATCTTTTGCTGTCTCCACAGATTTTAGTAGTAAACGCCCACCATTTGTGATAAAGCCATACATCAAATCTCTGGCATATGGCATATACGATTAGGCTGGCTGCAATGAGTCTAGGCGTGTTGGAAAATATCACTTTAAAGCTTTCCCCCGCCCAATCACTGGCAGACGGCTGGTACAAAAGCCAACTTTGCGAAACTATTATAAACACTACCGAGGCTATTATTCCCAGCGTAACCGCTCTGTTGGCAACCGCCTTACCTTCCCTCTCACTCAATATGTCTGTAACGAGGAAAGTTGACGCAAACAACACATTACCAAGAGTTTGTTCTATGCCAAAAGCCTCAACCACACGCAGCACTTCAATGTTCGCTAAAATAGTTGCTATGGCAGTCCAACAGAAAAGCCCTGCAGCGCCGAAATACTTATACATAAGAATCACTATACTGTAAATAACAACAATAGATCCAATCAACAAAATTTCATTATTCATTTTTTCATCTCCTTAGTTTTGTTTTAAGACAGGATGGTTTCGAACTGTCTTTAGGGCACACATCAAATAAATGCCCTTTCGTTTTTTATTCCTTCCAAGCTTTGGCCACCGCATCAGCCACAACATCTGCAGCTCCCGGGTGGAATGCGCTTGGTATTATATAATCAGCAGAAAGTTCCTCTTCAGGAATTATTTCAGCCAATGCAAAGGCCGCCGCCGTCTTCATTTCTTCGGTTATTCTCTTAGCTCTCGCCGCTAAGGCTCCTTTGAATAATCCAGGGAAAATAAGAACATTGTTTATTTGATTTGGATAGTCGGATCTTCCTGTGCCTACAACCGCCGCTCCTGCTTCTTTTGCAAGAGAAGGTAAAATCTCCGGCTCCGGATTCGCCATGGCAAAAATAATAGGATTTTCATTCATGGTTTTTACCATTTCCTGAGTAAGTACCTTTGCAGCAGAAACTCCGATAAATAAATCTCTACCCTTTACAGCATCTGCCAAACTTCCTGTCAAACCTTCTTTGTTTGTAATCGCCGCAAGACGTCTTTTGGCTTCGTTTAAGTCTTCGCGATCAACCGTTAAAATTCCTTTGCTGTCACAAGCAATAATATCCTTTATGCCCAGATTCATTAGCATTTTGGCTATTGCCGTTCCCGCTGCACCTGCACCGTTAATAACAGCTTTCATGGAAGACATATCTTTGCCTGTGA
The DNA here is from genome assembly GCA_045638485.1 of Lentihominibacter sp. Classification (GTDB taxonomy): domain Bacteria; phylum Bacillota; class Clostridia; order Peptostreptococcales; family Anaerovoracaceae; genus Lentihominibacter. The sequence continues at coordinate 7,171 of JAZUBM010000081.1, forward strand.
ATTTAGCTGAGTTAATTACTGCCGCTGACACAACTACAGCCGTACCATGCTGGTCGTCATGGAACACGGGGATATCAACCTGTGCCTGAAGTTTCTCTTCGATTTCAAAACATCTCGGCGCAGAAATATCCTCAAGATTTATTCCTCCCAGTGTAGGGGCAATATTCTTTACGATGTTTACAATCTCATCGACATCTTGCGTTTCAAGACAAATAGGGAAAGCATCTATTCCGGCGAACTCCTTAAACAGCAGTGATTTGCCATCCATTACAGGAATTGAAGCCAGACCTCCAATATTACCAAGACCAAGAACTGCTGAGCCGTCTGAAACAACCGCAACAATATTTGATTTATTCGTATATTTGTATACATCTTCAGGATTTTCTGCAATTCTCTTACATGGTTCAGCAACGCCTGGTGTATAAGCAGTAGACAGGTCGTCTTTAGTTTCCACCTTCACCTTGCTGACAACTGCCATTTTACCCTTGTTTTGTTCATGCATCTTCAGTGATGCTTCATAGTAATTCATTTTACGCCTCTTGTTATTAAGAGTGCACTTTTCAGTGCACTCTTTAATTTTATTATTTAGCAGGTTTCCATGAACTCTTCTGTCCAACAATCTTATTGAAAACCTTAACATCTTCTGTTGTCAGCTTTTCATCAGCAATGTAGTAACCCTTTCTGAAGAACTGGAATCTTTCGCCAGGCTTAGCTTCAGCAACGAGAGGTTCTGCATAACCGATTGTTTCTACAACTGATTCAGGATTCATTATCTGTTCGCCATTTTCATCGTCAATCATCAGATGGTCATAGTTTCTGATTTTGATTTCAACAGCAGTTTTAGCATCTACCCAGTGGATAGTTCCCTTAACCTTACGTCCTTCAAATCCACTACCGCTTCTTGTTTCAGGATCGTATGTGCAGTGAAGTTCCTTGATGCTACCGTCTTCATTCTTAATTACATCGTTACATGTGATGAAGTATGCGCCCTTGAATCTAACTTCGTTGCCAGGGAAAAGTCTGAAATACTTCTTGATAGGCACTTCCATGAAGTCATCTCCGTCAACATAAAGTTCACGGCTGAATGGAACCATTCTATTGCCCATTTCAGGAACTTCCTTATTGTTTTCTAATTCCATTTCTTCAGTCATATCTTCCGGATAGTTCGTGATGACAATCTTAATAGGATTTTCGATTACATTTCTGCTTTCTACCTTCAACTTAAGATCTTCTCTTACACAGTGTTCCAGCAGACCTACATCTACCATGCTGTTTGCCTTTGCAACACCGATTCTTTCACAGAAGTCTCTAACAGCTTCAGGAGTATATCCTCTTCTTCTGATACCTGCGATGGTAGGCATTCTAGGATCATCCCATCCTTCTACAACACCGTCATCAACCATCTTCTTCAGATATCTCTTGCTCATCACTGTATTAGTCAGATTAAGTCTTGCGAACTCGATCTGCTGAGGCGGAGCCGGCCACTTACCAACTTCATTGATAACCCAATCATATAAAGGTCTGTGATCTTCGAATTCCAAAGTGCAGATTGAATGTGTAATTCCTTCAATGGCATCTTCAATAGGGTGTGCAAAGTCATACATAGGATAAATGCACCATTTATCTCCTGTGTTATGGTGTTCCGCATGTGCGATTCTGTATATAACAGGGTCTCTCATGTTCATGTTTGGAGACGCCATATCGATCTTAGCTCTGAGAACCTTTTCTCCGTCCGCATACTTTCCTTCTCTCATTTCTTCGAAAAGCTGCAGGTTTTCTTCTACAGTTCTGCTTCTGTATGGGCTTTCCTTGCCCGGTTCTTTCAGTGTTCCTCTATATTCTCTGATCTGGTCTGCATTAAGGTCGCAAACGTAAGCTTTACCATCTTTGATAAGTTTAACTGCGCACTCATACATTTCGTCAAAGTAGTCTGATGCCCACAGTCTGTTTTCCCATTCAAAACCCAGCCACTTAACATCAGCTTCGATGGAATTTACATATTCCATATCTTCCTTAACAGGATTTGTATCGTCATATCTCAAGTTACACTTACCGCCGTATTTCTGAGCAGTTGTGAAATTGAGGCATATTGATTTAGCATGGCCTATATGAAGGTATCCGTTAGGCTCAGGAGGAAATCTGGTGTGAACCTTATCTCCGTATTTTTGAGTTTCAAGATCCTTATCTATGATATTGTGGATAAAGTTTGATGCCGCTTCAGGAGCAGCCTTTTCCTGTACATTGTCTTTTTTGATATCGGTCATAATGATCCTCCATAGGTTATTGTAACTTGTCCAA
>JAZUBM010000082.1:0-7925 GCA_045638485.1 Lentihominibacter sp.
TTGCTTGTCTTCCTAAGACCGCTTGGCCTCCGACTTGGATAAGAGCCATTCTTATGTATTTACCGTTAAGAACCTGTTCGAAGTATACAGCTCTAGGATCATCATCGATTGCTGTTGAGATTTCATTTACTCTTGGCAGTGGATGAAGGATACTCAGATCTGCCTTAGCATTATCCAGCTTGTCCGGTGTCAGAATATAGCTGTCCTTCAGTCTCAGGTAATCCTGTTCATTGAAGAATCTTTCTCTCTGAACTCTAGTCATATACAGAACATCCAATTCAGCCATTGCTTCTTCCAAATCAGGTGTTTCAACGAATTCGATATTGTTCTTGATGAGAACTTCTTCCTTAAGGTATTCAGGAATCTTCAGTTCATCAGGTGAAATGAGTACGAACTTAACGTTTTCATATCTTGACATCGCACTAATCAGCGAGTGAACAGTTCTTCCGAATTTCAGGTCTCCGCAAAGTCCGATAGTCAGATTGTCAAATCTGCCTTTTTCTCTGCTGATTGTCAATAAGTCAGTCAGTGTCTGTGTTGGATGGTTATGTCCACCGTCTCCTGCATTGATGATAGGGACGATAGTCTTTCTTGAAGCTACCAGTGGTGCACCTTCCTTAGGGTGTCTCATAGCGATAATATCCGCATAAGCGCCTACTGTTCTGATTGTATCTGCAACACTTTCACCCTTAGCGGCTGATGAACTCTGTGCTTCGGAGAAACCGATTACGTTTCCGCCCAGTTCATACATAGCAGCTTCGAAACTCAGTCTTGTTCTTGTTGATGGTTCAAAGAACAAAGTGGCAAGTTTCTTTCTTTTACACTTTTCTGCATAATCATCAGGATTTTCAATAATATCCTTTGCGACAGCGATCATCTCATCGATTTCTTCGACTGTCAGCTCCATGATGTCAATCAAATGTTTCATTTCGTCCTCCTATTAATCTATATAAATTACAATAATTATCCAATCCAACTTTCATCTGATGGGTTAGCTCTGAACGCCATCAGTCTGGCAATATCTTCCTGCTTGATTTTTCCTGTTTCCGCAGCAACTTCAGCAACAGCGTCAAAATCAGAAAGGCTTACGTTCTTAACGTTTGCCGCAGCCAGTCTGTCGAGCCCCTTCTGCATTCCGTAAGTGAAGATACTCACTACACCAAGAACTTCAGCGCCTGCTTCTCTCAGAGCTTCTACTACATCGATTACAGAACCTCCTGTGGAGATTAAGTCTTCGATTACAACGACTTTCTGACCCTTTTCAAGTCTACCTTCGATACGGTTGTTTCTGCCATGATCCTTAGCGCCTGAACGAACATAACCCATAGGAATTCCAAGGATATGACCTGCAATAGCTGCATGAGCGATACCTGCTGTGCTTGTTCCCATAAGAACTTCAGCTTCAGGATACTCTGCCTTTACAGTTTCAGCAATGGCATTTTCTACTTTGTTTCTCATTTCAGGTGCAGTAAGTATAAGTCTGTTGTCGCAGTAAATAGGACTTTTGATGCCACTTGCCCAAGTGAACGGATCGTCAGGTCTTAAGAATACTGCTTCAATTTCAAGTAAACCTTTTGCGATTTCTTTTTTCATCATAATCTCCTCTTCTGTATATCTAAAAGTCGTCTAAACTAATCAAGTGCTAAATATTAACCTACGAATTCAGCCAAGCATCTTTCGTAAGCAGCCTTCGGATCAGCTGCTCCTGTGATGCTTCTTCCTACTACGATATAGTCTGAACCCAGTTCTTTAGCCATAGCCGGAGTTGTTACTCTTGCCTGGTCTCCTTTATCATCATCTGCAAAGCGCACTCCCGGAGTTACTGTAAGGAATTTATCTCCGCAAGCTTCGTGAACTTTGCCAGCTTCCAGAGGTGAGCATACTACTCCATCCAGTCCGCATGTCATCGCATTATATGCATAGTGAGCAACTACTTTTTCGATAGGTTCTTCGATGAGCATGTCTGCTTCCATCAATTCCTGTGTAGTTGAAGTAAGCTGTGTTACTGCAATTAGAAGCGGTCTTGTTCCATCTTCCCTTGTGAGTCCTTCGATAGCGCCTTCCATCATCTTGCTTGCTCCTGCAGCATGGAGATTACACATATCCACATCAAGATTTGAAAGAACTCTCATTGCTTTCTTAACTGTATTTGGAATATCGTGAAGCTTTAAATCCAGGAAAATTTTATAACCACGATTTTTTATTTCTTTAACAATTGACGGACCTTCCGCATAGTAAAGTTCCATACCGATTTTTACATATGGCTTATGATCACCCAGTTTATCAAGAAATGCTAATGTCTGTTCTTTGCTATCAAAGTCACATGCAATAATTACGTCCTTACCCATTAATGTGCACCTCCAATTATATCTTTAAGATCGGTTATACCGTATTTTTCCATTACTCTTGGCAGATCTTCAATAACCTTCTTGCAAACGTATGGATCAACCAGATTTGCTGCTCCTATCTGAACAGCTGTAGCTCCTGCCAGCATCATTTCAATTACATCTTCAGCTGACTGAACCCCACCGATACCAATTACAGGAATATTCACTGCTTCGTAAACCTGATATACCATTCTTACAGCAACAGGAAATACAGCAGGGCCAGAGAAACCACCCATTTTATTGGCTATAACCGGATTCTTCGTCTTAAGGTTAATTCTCATGCCAAGCATAGTGTTAATTAAAGCAATGCCGTCAGCACCGGCTTCTTCGCAAGCCTTTGCAATTGCAACGATATCAGTAACATTAGGTGAAAGCTTTACAATTACAGGCTTAGTAGTAACTGCCTTAACAGCTCTTACAACAGATGCTGCAGCTTCAGGATCTGTACCGAAGGCAATTCCACCATCATGTACATTAGGACATGAAACATTTACTTCTATCCAACCCACCTGTTCACATCCATCTAGTCTTCTGCTAACTTCGGCATACTCTTCTATTGAAAACCCACCAACGTTTGCCATAACCTTTTTATGTAAACAAGCTGCCAACTTAGGCAATTCTTCTTCGATTACTTTGTCCACTCCCGGATTTTGAAGACCGATTGAATTAATCAACCCATCATTACATTCTGCAATTCTTGGAAGTGGATTTCCATATCTCGGTTCCAGAGTTGTTCCCTTAAATGAAAAACTTCCCATGATATTTATATCGAAAAGTTCTGCATATTCATAGCCATATCCGAATGTTCCGCTGGCAGCCATTACAGGATTATCCATGGTAATTCCACACAGTTCAACTGCTGTATTCATAACAGTTTTATTTGCTTCTACCATATGATCTCACCCCTTTCCAGTACCGGTCCATCCTTACAAATTCTCTTATATCCATATTTAGTTTCACAGGAACATCCCATACAAGCTCCGAAGCCGCATCCCATACGCTCTTCGAAACTAAGCATTCCTGAAACGTTTTCATCTATAGCCTTATCGAGAGCTTTAAGCATTGGTTCAGGGCCACATGTGCAGAAATCAGTATATTCAAGATGTTTGATTGCATCTGTTACAAATCCCTTAACTCCACAGCTTCCATCTGCAGTTGCTACTACAACTTCAACACCTAACTGCTCAAATTTTTCTGTGTAGAACACTTCGCTCTCTTTATTAAATCCAAGAACAACGACAGGCTCTTTTCCTTCATTTTTCAATGTTTTGCAAAGTCCATACATAGGCGGAACTCCTGCTCCTCCACCAATCAGAACAGACTTTTCTCCACACTTGGATGTATCATATCCGTTACCTAAAGGTGTCAGAATATCCAACGCTTTTCCCGGGCCATATGTGCTCATGAGCTCTGTACCCTTACCCACTGCCTTGTATATTATTGTAATAGATTCGTCAGTCCAATCACATACAGAAATCGGTCTTCTGAGGTAAAGTCCTTCCAGTTTAATGTTAACAAACTGTCCCGGTCTATCCACGCCATGATCTCCTGCGTTACAGCCAAGAACCATTTCGTATGTGTTGTCAGCTAATTTATTATTACTTATTATTTCGAATCTGATGTCTTTCATCTTTATACTCCTGTATAACTTTACCCTTCACTACTGTAGCCAAACATCTTCCGTATACATTCCATCCATCAAACGGCGTGCTCTTTCCTTTTGAAAGGAACTTATCTGTATCGATATCATAATTCTCTTTCAAATCCCAAAGAACAAATGTAGGTTCTGCCTTTGTAAGTTCTTCTTCCAAAGCGCACACGTCCATTCCAAAGCGCTTTCTTGGACCCTCGTAAAGGGTTTTTATAAGTTCTTCCATGGAAATTATTCCTGTCTTCACAAGGTGTGTGTAAAGTACAGGAAATGCTGTTTCAATTCCTACAATTCCAAAGGCACTTCCTATGAAGCCTTTGCTCTTTTCTTCAGCGCTATGAGGTGCATGGTCTGTAGCGATCATGTCTATTGTGCCGTCTTTTAATGCTTCTATAAGTACTGCTTTATCTTCTGCAGATTTAATCGGTGGATTCATTTTGAATCTGCCATGATCCTCTATTTCATCGTTTGAAATTGTTAAGTAGTGAGGTGCTGTCTCACATGTTACATCAAGGCCTTCAGCTTTGGCGTTTCTAACCAGTTCAACGGATTCCTTAGTTGAAATATGACATACGTGATACTTGCAACCTGTTTGTCTTACAAGCTCAATATCTCTTTCAAGCTGTTTCCATTCTGCTTCAGGTGCATCCTTCGGATAGCTTTCATCTTCACAGTGAGCAACTATGATTTTATCGAGAGCCTTTGCCCTTTCCATAGCTTCTTTCATCATTTCTTCTGAAGCCACACCTCTACCATCATCTGTGAAGGCTATTACATGAGCTGCTATTTCTTCAAGGTCTGCCATTTCCTGTCCAGCTTCAGCTACTGTAATTGCGCCGTAAGGATAAACATTAACCTTTGCATCCTTTTCGATAGCATCAAGCTGAACCTGAAGATTTGCCATATTGTCCGGGCACGGATCAAGGTTAGGCATTGAAAATACATCAGTGAAGCCACCTGCAGCACATGCAGCAGTACCTGTTCCTACAGTCTCTTTATATAAAAAACCCGGCTCTCTCAAATGCACATGAACATCTGTAAAACCGGGCAAAATATAACAATCAGAAAAAATAGAAACATCAATACCAAGGGATGAAATGAGCCCTTTTTCAGTATCGTTCAGTTCATTAACTTTAATAAAACCGTTCAAATTTTTTCTCATTATTTACTCCATTTTCTGTTGAAAAAATATAGTTTGCTTTTTGACATCCTTACTTTTATACCACAATGGTAAATGGGTGTCAAGAAAAAATATATTGTCAGAATTTATTTTCTTACTTCATAGATTATACCACAAATATGCATAGATTTGTTGGTTTAGCGGGATAATATAATAAAGAAAATTATGCAATGTATAGTTAACAAATTACGGAGGTAAATTATGAATAAATACGATTCAATAGAATTATTAAAAGAAACTGATAAGGGTGTTCAGATGGCCATATATTCTTTTGACCAAGTCCTTGAAAAAGTCGATGATCCTGCGCTTAAAAAGATTTTGACAGAGTCCAGAAACGATCACAAACGCCTTAAGAATGAAACAGGTGACCTTTTGAAAGCTCTGGGAAGTCACGAAGAAGACCCCCCTGCAATGGCAAAAGGAATGGCTTGGATGGAAACAAGTTGGAAAACCACAATGGAAGACTCTGACCGCGTAATAGCAGAGATAGTAACTAAAGGCTGTGATATGGGATCAAGAAACCTTTATAAGTATATCAATCAGTATGCAGGAGCCGATCTTTCTGCTGTAGATACAGCCAATAAGCTTATAAAATTGGAAGAAAACTTAACTGATGAACTTAGGCTCTATTTATAAACTGAATAATTGTATTAAACAGCCTTCTGTGTTAGAATTTTATTAACTGATTTCTATTAATTGAGTTAATTTAAATGTCTTAACTGGAGGCTTTCTTATGAAGAAAAATAGACTAGGAAATACAGATTTATATGTATCACCGGTAGCGTTCGGAGTATTAACAGTTGGTAACACACAGCTCAACTTACCTATCGATGAAGGTGCTGAACTTATAAAATATGCTATTAATAAAGGAATAAACTTTTTTGATACAGCTCAGTACTATGAAACTTATCCTTATTTAAAGGAAGCTTTAAAGGATATTGATATGTCTGCCAACAATCCTGACAGACCGATAATCTGTACCAAATCTTTGGATTACACATATAAAGAAATGGAATTCGCCATCGAAGAAGCTCTCCGTGAAATGGATCTCGATGTAATCGATATCTTCCTTCTTCATGAAGTAAGACAAGATCCTGACTGGGATGATAAGGCGGCTGCATGGCAATGTCTCCAAGATTATAAAGCTAAAGGAGTAATCAGATATATCGGAGTATCCACTCACCATGTAGATGTAACCGAAAGAATGGCAACAGTACCGGAATGTGACGTAGTATTCCCTCTCATCAACTATGCGGGTCTGGGAATTCGTAAAGGTTCAGAACATGGAACTCCTGAAGAGATGGCTGCTGCAATCAAGAAATGTTCCGATGCAGGCAAAGGTGTATTTGCAATGAAAGCCTTTGGTGGCGGAAATCTCACCGGAACTTATATGAAATCACTTAACTATGTTAGAGATCTTCCGGGAATTGACTCTATCATGGTAGGCATTGGTAAAACAGTTGAAATCGATACTATCGTAGCCTATGCCAACGGTGAACTTCCTGAAGACTTCCAGCCGGATGTTAGTAAGAAGAAAATACACATTGATACAGGTGACTGTGAAGGATGCGGCACTTGCATCGACAGATGTCCTAACAAGGCTATCTTCATGAATGATGATAATATAGCTGTAGTAAACCACGATGTGTGCCTCACTTGTGGATATTGCGCTCCTGTATGCCCTGTAAGAGCGATTATTATGTGGTAAATAGAATAACAAAAATATAAAAAGCCGCCTAGTGTTAATGACCGGGCGGCTTTATTTTGTATTTTATTCTTATTTAACAGCAATTACTTCTACTTCGCAAAGTGCTCCCTTTGGAAGAGCCTTAACAGCAAAACAAGATCTTGCAGGTTTTTCTGTGAAATATTCAGCATATACTTCGTTAAATGCTGCGAAATCAGCCATATCATCCAGGAAGCAAAGAGTCTTCACTGCGTTATCCATAGAAGTTCCCGCTTCTGCAAGTACAGCCTGCAGATTCTTAAATACCTGATGTGCCTGAGCCTTTACATCTCCTTCTACCAGTTCTCCTGTTGCAGGATCCAACGGAATCTGTCCGGAAGTGTATACCATACCATTAACTTCAATAGCCTGAGAATATGGTCCTACTGCTGCAGGGGCCTTTTCTGTGTGAATCTTTTTAAGTGCCATAATTTATCCTCCTTAATTTATAAATCTTAATCTATAAATCCTCCGCCGATGACTAAATCGCCGTTATAAAACACAATTGATTGCCCGGGTGTTGCTGCCCTCTGGGCCTCCTTAAATGTAGTCTTAATTCTGCCATCTTCCAAAGCACACAGCGTCGCTTCGGCCGGCTTTGCTGCATATCTTATTTTTGCAGTTATGGTTTCAGGGATATCACTGTTCAGAACATTTCCTGAAGAAATAACCTCATGATGGAAAAGGTCAGCGTTATCTCCCAGTGTAACTTGATTATTAACGCTATCTATTTTTGTAACAAACGCAGGTTTGCCAAGAGTAATGCCTAAACCTTTTCTCTGTCCGATAGTATAATCCAATATACCTTTATGCTCGCCTAAAACATTGCCTTCAGAATCGACAAAATCGCCTTTTGAAGCAGTTATTCCACGTCTTCTGAGGAAATCCTTGTAGTTGTCATCAGTGTCGATAAAACAGATTTCCTGACTGTCCTTAGCTTCTGCATTTACTAACGCCTTTTCTCTAGCCAGTTCTCTTACC
>JAZUBM010000083.1:0-1596 GCA_045638485.1 Lentihominibacter sp.
AAATCATTCCATGAAACTCTTGCGATTTCTTCGGTATCCAAAGTAGGTAGCTGCGCTTCAACCGCAGCTTCTATGGCACGTCCAAGTGCTTCGTCTGTAGTAACTACAAGGCCCTTGGCTTCCTTATCGTGCTCTGACTGAGCCAGCAGATCGGCAGCAATCACTTCAGGGTCTGCCTGACCATCGGCAATAACCAAAACTTCACTTGGTCCTGCCACAAAGTCTATTCCAACCTTGCCATAGCATTGTCTCTTAGCTTCAGTAACAAAGCTGTTTCCCGGTCCTACGATTAAATTAACCGGCTTAATCTGTTCTGTTCCGTATGAAAATGCAGCGATTGCCTGTGCTCCACCTACTGCATAGATTTCATCGATTCCTGCCACATCCATGGCAACCAGAGTCTTAGGGTGTATGGTCGTAGTTCCCTTTATTACAGGAGAGCATGCTGTAACACGTTTAACTCCGGCTACTTTTGCAGGGATTCCCAGCATCAGTGCCGTTGAGTACAACGGATATCCGCCACCGGGAACATAACAGCAACATGAATCAATAGGAATAACTTTATGTCCAAGCAGAATCCCCTCAGCAGGAGAAAAGTCTTTTAAATCTGCTGCAGTTGTTCTCTGCGCTTCTGCAAATGCTTTGATATTTGCTGCCGCCTTCTTGATATCTTCGAGATCTTCTGCTGAAACTTCTTCATAAGCCGCATTAATCTCTTCTCTTGAAATTCTCAAAAATTCACGTTCACATCTATCAAACTTAGCGTTATACTCCTTAAGAGCTTCGTCTCCGTTTTTTATAACATTTTCTATTATTCCGCTTACAGCCTGTCTGAGCTGACTACGGTCTTCTTCTGTTCTTGTCTTTGATTGTTTAAGTACTTTTATCATGATTTATCTTCCTTCCGCTCTAATTCCCATCTTACCACTTTCGTCCGTTCTTTTACTTTATCGCGTTAAATTATTAAAACGAACCTGTTGAATATGATATCTCATAAGAACAGGTTCGTCAAGGCTTTCAGTTATTTATTTTCCAAGCTATTTATTTTCTCTTTAGCGATATAAATACTCCACTTGCACATATTACCGTAAATGCAATAAAGGATGTATTTATCACCTTTACCAGTACTTCCGAATCGGCTGCAGCCAAAGGTGTATCACCCATGAATCTTGTCACAATAATTGTAACTATAACCATACTCATGGTATGCCCGATGGAACGCATAGTAGCCAGAATAGACGAGGCTACTCCGTAATCTTCTTTCTCAACGCAGGACATGACTGCATTGGTGTTAGGCGATGAAAACAATGAAAAACCCAATCCTGTCACAACAAGAGCTGTAATGATAATCCCAAGGCCTGTATCCTCACCTATAAATATGAATATCGCCGCCCCTACTGCACAAAAGCCCATGCCTACAGACGACATTTTAAACGGAGAAAACTTATCCGATAGCCTTCCCATAATAGGCGATAAAACTGCCATAATTATAGGCTGAAATATCATAATCAGTCCTGCAGACTGTGATGAGTATCCCATCACCACCTGCAGATAAATGGATATAAGATAGCTTATTGCAAAGGTCGCGCTGTAGTT
>JAZUBM010000084.1:0-10159 GCA_045638485.1 Lentihominibacter sp.
CCTTTTTTATTCTTATAGTCTTGTATTCGCTTTGTTTATACGTTGAACAGGAAGTGCATAACATCACCATCTTTAACAACGTATTCCTTACCTTCTGATCTGATAAGGCCTTTTTCTTTAGCTGTAGCCAGATTTCCGCCACATTCAATAAGCTTATCGTATGCGATGGTTTCTGCTCTGATGAATCCACGTTCGAAGTCAGTGTGGATTTTACCTGCAGCTCCCGGTGCCTTGGTTCCTCTCTTGATTGTCCATGCTCTTACTTCAGGTTCTCCTGCAGTAAGGAATGAGATTAGATCCAGCAGGTGATATGAAGCTTTGATAAGCTTATCCAGACCTGATTCAGCGATTCCCAGTTCTTCCAGGAACATTGCTCTTTCGTCATCATCCATTTCTGCCAGTTCTGATTCGATCTTAGCACATACTACGATTACTTCCGCATCTTCTGTAGCTGCGAATTCTCTAACTTTAGCGATGAATTCGTTATCTTCTGTTGCAGCGTCATCTTCAGAAACGTTAGCAGCATAGATGATTGGCTTGTATGACAGCAAATCCAGACTCTTAACGAATTCGGCTTCGTCATCAGTCAGTTCCATAGCTCTTGCTGACTTACCTTCGCCTAAGAAGTCGTTGATCTTCTTCAGCAGATCCAGTTCCTTCTGAAGACTCTTGTCGCCCTTCAGGTTCTTAGTTGTCTTCTGGATTCTTCTTTCGAGAACTTCCATGTCTGACAGGATCAGTTCCATATTGATAGTTTCGATATCTGATACAGGATCGATCTTGCCGTCTACGTGTACAACGTTAGGATCTTCGAAGCATCTTACTACGTGTACGATGGCAGCTACTTCTCTGATATGACCCAGGAACTTGTTACCAAGACCTTCGCCTCTTGATGCGCCCTTTACGAGACCGGCGATATCGTAGAAGTCGATAGTTGTATATATAGTTTTCTTGGAATTGTACATTTCGTGGAGTACCTTAAGACGTTCGTCAGGTACTGTTACAACGCCAACGTTCGGTTCGATAGTGCAGAACGGGTAGTTGGCAGCTTCAGCGCCCGCCTTAGTAATCGCATTGAAAAGCGTACTCTTTCCTACGTTAGGTAATCCTACTATGCCTAATTTCATGATTTATGTTTCTCCTTTGTATTCAATAATCTACAATTATTTATTATAACATAAATTTAAACGAGGCTCAATGTGTCATGATTTTATTTTATGTGTCGTGATTATATTTAGACAAAATTCTCCCTAAGGCTAATATGCAAAAATTTGGGCCGATGATATAATGTATTTGTGAAAATAGGCTTTTTTACCTGCTGCACATGTGTAGCAGTGAATTGGAGAAGAATTCATGAATATAATCATTGTCTATGGTGTGATTGCTATCATATCATTGTTATTAATAGTTGGATATTGTAGCCTGATAAATGACAGAGATATCTGGTTTATTTTGATGTTCATTTCTGTATTCGTAATAAATGCGGGTTATTTGACCATGTCTCTGTCGGATACTGTTGCAGAAGCACTGCTTGCTAATCGTATATCTTACCTTGGATCGGTGTTTCTGCCGTTATGTATGTTTATGATAATAATGAACGTATGCAAGGTTGCTTATCCCAAGTGGATAACCGGGTTGTTATTTGCAGTAAGTTTGGTGGTATTTGTTATCGCGGCCAGTGCAGGTTATACTGATTGGTACTACAGTGATGCATCCATCGTATTTTATGACGGTGCAGCTAGATTGGTCAAAGAATATGGTCCGCTTCATAAAGTATACTATGTTTATCTGTTCGTATATTTTATAACTATGGCTGTTATAATTTTCAGTTCTGTGTTAAACAAAAAGGTGTTCCAGGCAAAACATGCAATATTTCTTCTATGTGTAGTATTTGGTAATATGTTGATATGGCTCATCGAACAGGGGCTCGATCTTGAGTTTGAATTCTTATCCATATCTTATATAATCACAGAGATTTTCATGTTGAGCCTTTACGGTATACTACAGGATTACGGGATAGTGGCAGGAAATGAAGTGTACGGAGATTGCGTAGCAGATAATACTGATGAAATAGACTTAGAACTTTTGATTAAGCGAAATCCATTACTTGCGGAACTTACGGGCAGAGAACTGGAAGTAATCAAACTTCTATTGGAAGATAAGCTTAAGAGAAAGGAAATAGCGGAGGAATTATCAGTAACAGAGCATACAATCAAGAAGCATACGGCACATATATTTTCAAAACTTGGAGTGTCTGACAGAAAGGAATTGCGGGATAAGTTAGGTATAAGATAAAAAGTGCATTATATAAAGATGTATGATATAAAGCAACGTTTAAAGACAGCCATTTATGGCTGTCTTTTTTGTGGGGCTAACATAAATTATCCTGTTTTGATTTATAAGTAGCCCTAGGGGTAATATCGATAGCCTCGCGTAAAATATATAATTTTATCAAAAGGACTTGTTGTAAATAGTAATAGTAGATGATGGAGGTAAATGATGAAAAGGATATTAGCATTAATATTTGCTGTAATGATGATGTTTTCCTTAGCATCATGCGGAGAGTCTGCAGATAGTGACGGAACAGATATGCAGTATGATCCTAAAACTGCAGATACCGTGAACCTTGCTGAACTGCCTAAGGGGGCACAGATGATACCATTTGAGCAATTCAAGTTAGGCTTTGCGTTTGTCAGCAACACCAACTGGGAAGAACCGCCTGCAACTTACGAAGAAGTGGCACAGGCATTTGGAGAAGAGGGCCTATATTATGAGAAGTGTGATGTAGTCAAAGACGGTGTGACGTATAAGACATATGCATGGTTCTCAGATGAAGAATGGCTTGCCAGTACGGTTTCTGTAGCCGTTTCTTTCAAGGTGGATGAAGAGACAGGGGATTTGAGCTATTACAGCTATGGATCACAAGGGATAGACTATACAGAGGTTCAATAAGAAAGGAGTGACATTATGGGACTTATTAAAGCGGCAGTCAGCGCTATAGGTAGCACAGCTTCTGATCAATGGAAAGATTACTTCTATTGTGATGCCATAGATGCTGATGTATTGGTAGTAAAAGGGAAAAATAAGACAAATTCAGGCGGAGGCGGAAATATCATAACCGATGGGTCGGGAATTGCTGTAGCAGATGGTCAGTGTATGATGATAGTAGAACAGGGTCAAATAGTGGAACTTTGCGCTGAACCGGGAGTTTTTACATATGACTGTAATGCTTCACCTTCAATATTCACAGGAAATCTTAAGGAAGGTCTCAAAGGAGCAGCTAAGGATGCATGGGAGCGTTTTAAGTTTGGCGGGGCTGCAGGAAGAGATCAAAGGATATACTATTTCAATACTAAAGAGATAATAGGTAATAAATACGGAACAGCCAATCCTGTGCCATTCAGAGTTGTAGACCGCAACATTGGCCTGGATATTGATATATCTATCAGATGTAACGGAGAGTATTCATATAAGATCGTTAATCCGATGCTATTCTACACCAATGTTTGCGGTAACGTAGATGATCAGTATCCTAGAACAGAGATAGACAGCATGCTGAAATCAGAACTTCTGACAGCACTGCAGCCGGCATTTGCGAGGATCTCGGAAATGGGAGTACGTTACAGTGCTATACCTGGGCATACTACAGAGATCGCAGAGGCCCTTAACGATATCCTTTCAGCGAAATGGGCTGAACTGAGAGGATTGCAGATCGTATCTTTTGGAGTGAATAGCGTGAAAGCTTCAGAAGAAGATGAGCAGATGATCAAGGATCTGCAAAAATCTGCAGTTATGAGGGACCCAACCATGGCGGCGGCAGCTCTTGTAGGAGCACAGGCAGACGCCATGAAGGCCGCAGCAGCCAATGAAGGCGGAGCTATGATGGGCTTCATGGGACTTGGTATGGCTAATCAGGCAGGCGGCGGAATGAATGCACAGAACTTGTTTGCTATGGGACAGCAAAACCAGCAGGCAGCAATGCAGCAACAACAAGCACAGGCATCAATTCAGCAGCCGACACCTGCAGCTAATACATGGCAGTGTCAGTGCGGAGCACAGGTAGCAGGAAAATTCTGTCCTGAGTGCGGAAGCCCTAAACCTGCACCAGCAGAAGGCTGGACATGCGCCTGCGGAGCAGTGAACAGAGGTAAGTTCTGCGCAGAATGTGGAACTAAAAAACCTGAAGGCGCACCTTTGTATCAATGTGATAAATGTGGATGGCAGCCGGATGACCCTCATAATCCTCCGAAGTTCTGCCCTGAATGTGGGGATATATTCGATGATAACGATAAAAAATAGCAAATGTTATGGATGATGGAGGTATATGAAGGAGGATGAATATGAAAAAGTTGTTACTTATTATATTTCTGTCTATAGTACTGTGCCTAGGCATGGCAGGTTGTGGTGGAGGCGGTGAAGAAACAGAAACAGAATCTCCTATAGCAGAATCCATAGCGGGTGATTGGGAATGCATCGATATGACTATGACTGAAGGTGATGCAGAGATGACTAACGACAGTCTGGAAGAATTGTTCGGAGCCAAGGTAAAGGATTTGGCGCATCTGACTGCTTATGCTGACGGTACAGGTAAGATGGTGCTTATGGAAGAAACTCTGGTATTCACATGGACAGAGGAAGATAAAAAGTATGATTTGAAGGTGGAGGGTGATGATGCAGGAACACCTTTGGTTGCGGAACTCGCAGATAATCAACTGTCAATGCAGATGGATGACGGCTCGATGAAAATGTCGTTTACATTCAAGTATCTTGGTAAAATTTCGGTACTTATAGATGGATGGGATTTGCAGATGACCGATGAAGAAGTTATTGAAATGAGCAACTTCATGGTTTGGGGAGAATCCATAGTAGTAGGTGATATGTTGTATGGTTCCTTCGGAGGTAATACATGGGATGACGGTTCTTTTTCAGCTGCAAAAGTCAAAAAAGACGGAGTGGGTGACAGAGCTGTAATGAAGGAAGGTGTTAGAGCATCGACGCTTACAGAGCATGACGGATATATATACGGAGCACTTGGCAATGCTGAGATCATTAAGATGGAAGCCGGCGATTCCAAGTACGAAACCGTATATAAAGGTGCGTGTGATTACGTTCAGGTATATGGCGATAGGATATACTTCACTGATGAAAACTACTGTCTCTGCAGTGTGGATATGAAGGGTAAGGATAAAAAGACAGAGATAGATAAGAAAGATATGTATTACGTATATGTACTGCCTAACGATATGGTAATCTATCAGGATGATCCTGATGGGGAATCTATCCACATGTATGACCTGAAAGAAGCTATAGATTATAAGCTAACAGATGTAGTTTCACATAGTCCGGTGATTTGCGGAGACTACTTATACTATGCAGAACTTGTGGGTGACAATACATATAAATTCTGTCGTTTGGATCTCTATTCAGGGAAACTGGATAAGGCACCCGGAACTATGGACAACAATGAATTCTTCATCGAAAACGGTAAAATTATATTCGGAACAGGTGGATATCCTGCTCTTGCTCTTGAAGATTGGGACAAGTTGAGTGAAACAAATGCGATGGGCCTTGTTCTTGAAGTAAGATCAAGTAACGGCGAAGTCAAGATAATGTCAGACTCAACAGGTGAAATGTATTTGAGACATGCAGCGTTCGATGAAGAAGGCGAAAATTTCAAGATAGGATACTAATAAAAAGTAATCATAAATTGTATTTAAGTAAGAATGAAAGGAGAACAAGATGGGTTTATTCGATAAAAAATACTGTGATATTTGCGGAGATAAGATAGGACTGCTGGGAAATCGTAAGCTGGAAGACGGCAACATGTGCAAGAATTGTGCAAAAAAAATGAGTCCATGGCTGACAGGCCGCAAAGGCTACAGCGTTGCAGAAATGAAAGAACATCTGGAGTATCGTGAAGAAAACAAGGCTAAGGTAGACGACTTCAATCCTACAAGGGTACTGGGCCTTGAGAACAAGGTATATATAGATGAAGACAAGGGTCAAGTACTGGTATCAAGACTCCGCAATTATAGAGATGAAAACCCGGATGTTCTGGAATTCTCTCAGATAATGGGGTGCATCGTGGATATAGATGAGAATGAACACGAAGTATATAGAGAAGGGCCTGATGGGGAACAGGAAAGCTATGATCCGCCTAGATATGAACGTACATATGATTTCAGAGTTATCTTGAATGTAAACAGTCCTTGGTTCAAGGAGGTTGAGATCATGGTAGAAAGCGATGATGTAGAAAAGTATTCTCCTGAATACAGACGTGCAGAAGATGTCTGTGAAGAAATAAGACAGGCTCTCACATCTATTAGAAGTGAAGCAAGAAACGCAGCGGTGGAAGCAGCAAAACCTAAGCAGGCAGTTCAGTGCCCTCTTTGCGGTGCAACAGTTATCCCTGATGCAAATGGCAAGTGCGAATACTGTGGCGGGGCTATAGGCTGATAGAAAGAATAACAATAGGCGTGAAATAAGTTGAAGGTGATACCATGTCATATGAACAAAAGGAAGTGCTTGGCAAACTATTCAGAGGATATGTGAATATCCGACTCAATCCTCAGAGGCAATATAGAAAGGATGCAACAATCCAAATGTCTGAAGCTTTAAACGAGCTTCAGACATTTGGCATATCTTTTGATGAACAAATCAAAAGTGAAATGAAAGAGCTCCTAATGTTGACAGACAATGGATTGCAGCGGTTCATTGAGTTTGTTAGGAGCTTCATGGCTTCTGGTTATAGTGATGAAAGCGATATGTCTGATATCATGGACGAACAGATTCGCATTACCAAATGGGTGAATGAACATAAAAAGGAGCTGATAAGATGATGGATGTTATGAAAATGATCATCGATGCCAATATGCAGGCTCTATATGTTCTAGTCCCTGAAGGCGAGATGCTCTTAAAAGTGCAGGAATTGGAACGAAAGCTTATAGAGTATGCAGCTGAACATTCAGATGCTATGGATATCGTCGGTGAAGCAGGTCTGCGTGATGAGTATAATAAATTGTATATGGACATTATGACAGGCGGAAGCGGGCAGATATCTGCCGGTGATGTAATGGGCAAGATGGAGGAAATGCAGAGTCAGTACAATGATGATGCTGTTCAAAAACAAATCAAGGCAGAATTGTCAGCAATACTGGATGCCCTTATTGGAGGTTGGATAGATTCTCGTCAAAAAATCAGAGAAGGTCATATTTACATGGATAAATATGCTCAGGCAATGGTAGTGACTAGGAAGATGGCTCGAAGATTTTATGACTTTATCTATGTTGATATGGGATTTACCATAGAAAAAATAGACTCATTTACCTTTGAAGATAAAGAGTCTATGAGATATACATTATTTGAAGAAATTTTATCATCAAGAACTATAGAAGATATACTTCTTACTTGATATTTTACTGTTATCATTTATCCATTTCATTAATATCGTCTCGAGCTTTAGTTCGTTTTGAAAGAATGACATAAGCGATAATACATACAGCTATTATCACAATACTTATCACTTGAGCCTGTCTGAATGGTCCTATCATCAAGCTGTCTGTACGAAGCCCTTCAACGAAGAATCTTTCAACTGAATACAGCATCCCGTAAAGCAGTATGGTCTGTCCTTCAAATTTACGATGGTTATCCACATAGAGAAGAATCCAAAACAATATGAAACACCAGATGGACTCATACAAGAAAGTAGGATGATAGGTAGCACCGTCTATCGTTACTGCCCAAGGTAAATCCGTCGGTCCGCCGTGTGCTTCCGAATTAAAGTAATTGCCCCATCTTCCTATAGACTGTGCGAGAGCCACTGCAGGAGCAACCAGGTCAAGAGCGTTGAGCGGGCGCACTTTCCAGAAATAGCATAAGATAACCGCGGCACCGAAGCCGAAGAGTAACCCTCCGTGTATGGCAAGGCCACCTTCGCGAATATTAATGATTCCCATGAAATCTCCGGCATACCATGACCAGTTGAATATGACGTAATAAAGCCTAGCGCCGATGATGGCAGCAGGGATACAGATAATGACGAAGTTCAGTACTGTGTCACCGTCGAGATTGTGACGCGGTGCCCTTTTGCATGAAATAAGTACAGCAAGCACCATGCCTGTGGTTATAAGTATGGCATACCACATGATATCTATATTAAAAATTGTAAAAGCAACAGGTTCAGGGATTGGCATAAATTCCTCCTTAATATTATTGTACCCATAATTTTACACTTTACAAAAGTGGCTTTCAATAGATAAAATTATCGCATGAGATACGAGAATATTATTAAAGGAAAATTCATATCAAGACCAAATAGATTCATAGCCATGGTAGAGGTGGAAGGAGAATCTGTCAAAGCCCATGTGAAAAACACAGGCCGTCTGGGAGAATTGCTTTTGCCGGATGCCGAAGTGTTTCTTGAAGATCATGAAGGAAGAATGGGTGACAGGAAGCTGAGATATTCCCTGATAGGAGTAGTTAAGGAAGATGAAAAGGGAAAACGAATGGTTAACATTGATTCTCAGGCGCCAAACAAAGTTGTGAAAGAAGCAGTGCAGAATGGAATTCTGATGCCTGCAGGTCTAAAAGATGTAGCGTATTATAAGTCTGAGTATAAGTACGGAAACTCTCGCTTTGACTTTTATGCTGAGGATAGTGTTGGCAATAAGCTTTTGGGCGAGATAAAAGGCGTTACTTTAGAGGAGAATGGGAAGGCGCGCTTTCCTGATGCGCCGACTGAACGTGGCGTAAAGCATATTGAAGAACTTATCGAAGCGATCAAGCAAGGCTACAGAGCTTGTATCGTTTTTGTCATCAAAATGAAAGGTGTGCAGAGTTTCAGTCCTAACTATGATACCCATCCTGAGTTTGGTGAAGCCTTGGTAAAAGCTCGTGATGCAGGGGTGGAAATCATAGCAAGAGACTGTATTGTAGGCGAAAATGAGCTGATTTTGGACAAAAATATAGAGATTTGCCTCTAAAAATGCAATATGTGGGCGGTTTATAAAAACTAACGCACAATATATAGTGGTTTAAAAGACATCGATAAACTTGTTTTTCGATGTTTTTTTGTTTTTTGGGGTAAATGACCCTCGAGGTGGAGTGAAAATGTTGCGAAATGGTTGAAAGTGGTTTAAAATGGAGAATGTAAAAATGGGAGGAATCTAAATGTTTGTAGGCAAATTTAACAACTCAATAGACGGCAAGTCGAGGATGATCGTGCCTGCAAAATTCAGAGATGAACTTGGAGGCAAATGCATTATTGCAAAGTCTCTGGACAAGTGTCTTACCATTTATCCCGAAGAACAGTGGGAAAAATTCGTCAAGGAGAAACTCAGCGTATTACCGATGGGTAACGAAGGCGCAAGAAAGCTGAGAAGACATTTTTATTCTTCAGCGGCAGAATGTGATGTGGACAAGCAGGGAAGACTTACTATCCCACAGGAACTGAAGGAGTATGCAGGTATCGATAAAGAAATGGTTACAATCGGCAGTGATATGACCATTGAAATTTGGAGCAAGGAAAGATGGGATAAGGAACTTGATCCTGATACCGGCGAATTGATGAATGCCAGTGAGTTGGCGGAAAGTATGGAACAATATGGATTTTAAACATGTTCCCGTATTATACGAAGAATGTATTTCAAATCTTAATATAAAGCCCGATGGAACTTATGTAGACGGAACACTGGGAGGTGGCGGCCATTCATTTGGAATAGGGAGTCAGCTCAGTGAAGATGGAATGCTCATCGGTATAGATAGAGACACCGATGCTCTCAACGCAGCAGGCAAAAGACTAGAACCTCTCAAATGTAAGAAGCAGTTGGTACAGAGCACTTATGCAGATGTTAGGGATGTTTTGGATTCTCTTGGCGTAGAAGGCATTGATGGCGCTTTGCTCGATATTGGAGTTTCATCATTCCAGCTTGATAATGCAGACAGAGGATTCTCATATATGCAGGATGCTCCGCTGGACATGAGAATGAATAGAGACGATGATTTCTCAGCTTACGATGTGGTGAACGGATACGATAAAAATCAGCTCACGGAAATCATCAGAAAGTACGGCGAAGAAAAGTGGGCATCAAGAATCAGCGACTTTATTGTTAAGGAGCGTACTAAAGGAAATATAGAAACCACCGGTCAGCTGGTGGAAATC
>JAZUBM010000085.1:0-3660 GCA_045638485.1 Lentihominibacter sp.
CATTACATCAGCCATAAGATATGTACTATTGATTGTCCATTACCTTATCCGTACGCGAACAAACAAAAGAGACCTCTCACTTGAGAAGCATTGCTAAAATCACCTTTTGGGTCATTCTTTGGTCACACATAAAAAAAGAATACCAAGAACATTGAAATTTCAATGTTCTTGGGATGTTGTTTATTATTCCCATTCGATTGTAGCAACCGGTTTATCCGAGATATCCCACAGTACTCTGTTGATTCCCGGTACTTCTGCGATAATTCTGTCTCTCATTACGCATAGTCTTTCCCATGGAATTTCTACAGATTCAGCTGTTACAGCGTCAACTGTGTTTACGGCTCTGATGATAGCAGCCCAACCCATGTATCTCTTGTCGTCCTTAACGCCTGTTGACTTCAGGTCAGGGATTGCTACGTAGTACTGCCATGGCAGGTTGTCCATCTTTTCGATTTCTTCTCTTACGATAGCATCTGCTTCTCTAACAGCTTCCAGTCTATCTCTTGTGATAGCGCCTGTACATCTTACGCCGAGACCAGGGCCAGGGAATGGCTGTCTGAATACCATACCGTCAGGGAGTCCCAGTGCCTTACCTACTACTCTTACTTCGTCCTTGTACAGCAGTCTTACAGGTTCAACCAGTTCGAACTGCATGTCTTCTGGAAGTCCACCTACATTGTGGTGAGCCTTAACACCATCGGATTCTGTAATGTCAGGGTAAATAGTTCCCTGAGCCAAGAATTCGATACCTTCTAATTTACGTGCTTCTTCTTCGAATACTCTGATGAATTCAGCACCGATAATCTTTCTCTTTTGTTCAGGTTCTGAAACGCCTTCAAGCAGTCCCAGGAATCTGTCGATAGCATCTACATAAACCAGATTAGCTTCCATTTCATCACGGAATACCTGTACAACCTGTTCAGGTTCGCCCTTTCTGAGAAGGCCATGGTTTACGTGTACGCAAGTCAGCTGTTTGCCGATAGCCTTAATCAGCAGAGCTGCTACTAGGGAAGAGTCAACGCCACCGGATAAAGCCAGCAGAACTTTCTTATCTCCCACCTGTTCCTGTATCAATTTCACCTGTTCTTCGATAAATGCTTCAGCTAAAGCAGGTGTAGTGATACGTTCCATATCATCTGGTCTTTTGTTTGGTAAATACATATGATCCTCCATTCTATTAATCGGCTATGCCGTTACTATCTAATATTTCCTACGACGATATATTATATCACATTTTTTTCCTTTTTTATACAAAAAATGTATACCCGTAGTTTTTTTAATCATCTTGGTCCTTCAAGGCAATCACCGTAACTGATGCCATGATTATAATGCCTCCCACCAGTTGCATTCCCGAAAGCATTGTTCCAAACAGAATTAATGAGAACAGTACAGCAGTCAAAGGCAGTACATTTTCAAAAATAGAAACCGTCGTAATTGAGAGCTTGCCTATGGCATAAACATACCCAAATTCCCCGATTATTATGCAAACCAACGCCGTTCCAACTGTTACTAAAGCACCCATAGGTGTAAAGTTTATCATAGGATCCGGTGTAAAAAGTGCCAGCGGTACTTCCACAATGGTTCCTGCCACAAATAATCCTGTCAGGAGAGTCAATAAATCATATTTATCATAAAGCGGCTTTACGTACGCAATATAGAAAGTCCAAAGCAATGCCGCTGCAAGCATTATCAGTGTGCCCTTAATATTCACTCCCATAGGCTCTCCCGATACCAACAGATAAACACCTACGATTGAAGCCAATACACAAACAACCTTCAGCACAGTAATCTTTCTACCGAAGAAAATTCTATCTCCAATCATTCCAAACACCGGAACCATAGCCATTATCAGAGAAGAAAACGATGCAGATGTAAGTCCCGTACCAAGGTTTTCAACGGTAAAATACAGCGCCATTCCTGTAGCTCCGGATATGAAAACTCTCGGCCAATCTTCTCTCTTGATATGAAGTCCGCCTTTTTTAATCAATACGATCGTCAGCAGAATAGCTGTACCAATAAGCAGTCTGGTCATTGTAAATATCGCCGGTGAAACGAATTTCATCATATATTCGATGGCGATGAAGTCCAGCCCCCATATGAAGTTTACTCCTATTATTGCCCATAAAGCGCTTTTAGATGAGTTGCCCATTATTTCCTCCTAGTTGCTCTTAATTTTACTCAGCCTCTTATATGCCACGCATCCCACATAAACAAGCCCTATATATCCCAGATACGGATAAACCGCACCTATTAATTCCGCAAACGGCAACAGCCCCAGCAAGAACGCTCCCACTGCCACACATCCTGCGAAAATATAACTCTTCTTACTTCCCTGCTCTACAAATCTTTCGCTCACTGTCCAAAGCATCGCACTGCACGCAGAGAAAATTCCACATATGAGAATTATGCTAAACACAGCCCCGAGAAGATAAGAAATTTTCTTTGCTAAATACAGCGTAGGAATTCCCAAAGCTCCTGCTACGCCTATATTGGAAAGAATTGCGCTGTTCATCAAAAGAATTGCCAGCATCAATGCAAACGTTCCCAACACTGCGCCGTAAACTGCCTCTTTACGCAAAGTGGCGCTTTCCCCGAGAGCCGTATAGTACATGGACCCTCCGGTTAAATTATATGCTATGTAAAGAATCCCCGACAGCCACCAGAATCTTACAGGCTGTCTGT
This sequence comes from Lentihominibacter sp., assembly GCA_045638485.1. Lineage (GTDB taxonomy): Bacteria > Bacillota > Clostridia > Peptostreptococcales > Anaerovoracaceae > Lentihominibacter. The sequence goes on from JAZUBM010000085.1 coordinate 2,683, forward strand.
CTACCATAACATCTTGATAATCATTAACGACCGCAAGGCCATCAAAGTCTCTAAATATTGTAATAAGCCCCACGACTATTGTAAAAACTATGATAGTCGGTCCGATAAAAGACACAACTTTTACGAATCTCTGGAATCCGATGACATATGCCACAAGCGCCAGCACCGACATGATTAGAGCCCCAACATAATGATTCACTCCGTAGTATTCCTGCAGCGTAGCCCCTGCTCCGGAAATGAGAATTACCATTCCTGCAAACATACTGATCGGAACGAACCAGGTATAAAAGCTTCCAACTTTGTTACCACAGAAGTATTTGAATTGGTCAAAACCTTCATCATTTTTATGCTTATGTCCTGCCTCGAGAATTGCCGGCCCTATGATCAAGAATCCCACAAGATTTATGGCAACGAGTATAAAGCTCTTGTATCCATAACTGGTGAAGAACTGTAGTATTTCCTGCCCTGTGGCAAACCCTGAGCCCATGACCCATGCCACATAAGCGCCCATTATTCTGATTACTGTTTTCTTATCGCATTTCTGTTCCATTTTTTTCTCCTAGTCACACTACAATATTTTATGCCAGCCACATGGCCAATGCAATATTTTTCAATTTTTTTACAAAAAAAACTAGTTTTCTACGCATAATGCATCTATAATATTAGGGTGATAATGTCAAATCACGCATGCCCCATATGGCGCATGTTTCACTAAGATATATTTAGGAGGAGATCCACATGGAAAAAATCTACACTGGTAAAACAAAAGACGTATTCAAGCTGGACAACGGCAATGTGCTGCTGCTGTTCAAAGATGATTGCACAGGTAAAGACGGTAAGTTCGACCCGGGCGAAAACGCTGTAGGTCTGACTATCGAAGGAATCGGAAGAGAAAACCTGAAGACTTCAATCCACTACTTCGAACTGCTGAAGGCTGCCGGTGTTAAGACTCACTATGTGGATGCTGACATCGATCAG
>JAZUBM010000086.1:0-5754 GCA_045638485.1 Lentihominibacter sp.
CTCAGGTAATTTGCAGACATCCACCCAGCCTTTTGAGTTGGAGTACTTAGCCAGTTCATCGCAAGTAAATTCGATGGCACTGTTGCTGCTACCGCATGCAGGAAAAACTGTTTCGAATCTCTGCATGGATACGTCTGCATACACATCTACATCTTCGTTTTCTATTGCAAAGGCGCATACGCCTCCTATTGCATGGCCTGTATAGTTGAGAACATCTTCAGCAGAAAGCATCTTCGGTTTGAATCCGAATTGTCTCTTGAATTTACCATTGTTTACCTTGCCGTCTCCTGCTGCCTGAATCAGTATGCATCCACCTTCAGGCTTATAGAAAGACAATGTCTTGCAAATTCTTGCAGGCTCTGCACCAACTGCTTCTGCAGCCAGCTCAACAGTCGCGCTGGAAACTTCAAACTCCATGACTCTATCTTCAATACCAAATTCTTTAAAATATTCTCTTACTTTTTCTATAGCCATAATTGCCTCCATGTAGATTTATATTAACTAAATTATTATACACTTTTTAATCAACTTCGTAAATAACAGCATTAAAAAAGGCGGTCTTTATAGACCGCCTTTAATTCAGCATAGTTTATTTTTCTGCTGCTTCTTTCTTTTTCTTATCGCTCTTCATCATAATGGACATGGAAACTGCGATTCCTCCCCATAAGCCGATGCAAGCGATTGCCATCATAATAATTGCACTTGTACTCATATTGGGTCCCTCCATTAGTCTTCATATCCAGGAGCATCTTCAGGCTTTTCATAGAAGCCCTTCTTACCCTTCATACAAGTAAGAACGATTGCACCTACGATAAGGAATGCGATCATGATATAACCTACCCACATAGGATATCCTTCATATCCTTCTGTGAAGTATGATACCAAGTTAGAAATAGTTGTGTAACCAAGTACGATAACTGTTACGAACTTCAGGCACCAAGTCCACCATCTACCGATGCTGAAGTTGGAGAATTCGTTAGCAGCCTGTCTCAGTTTTTCAGGTCTGAAGAACCATCCGATCAGGATAACTTCGATTACACCGCTGGCAACAATACCGATATTGTTAGCAACGAAGTCAGCCAAGTCTAAGAAGTACAGACCTGCACCTGTAATGAACAGGAATGATACGATGAATGCAGGAACTAATACTACTGTAGTAGCCTTAGTGTGGCTCATTTCCCACTTATCCTGAATACCTGTAATTACAGACTGGATGATTGAAATCAGTGAAGTCATACCAGCTGTAAACAGTGATACGAAGAACAGGATACCGAACAGTGAGTTCAGTGTAGGCAGTGTGCTTACTGCTGTAGGGAATACTACGAATGCCAGACCGATACCTGCTGCAGCTACGTCTTCTACACCAACACCCTGTACATATGCCATGTAACCGATGATTGAGAAGATACCGATACCTGCGAAGATTTCAAATCCGTGGTTAGTACATGCTGTCAGGAATGCAGTGTTTACAACGTCTGTATCCTTAGGCAGATAACTTGAATATGAAATCATGATAGCGAATGCGATTGACAAGCTGAAGAATACCTGTCCATAAGCTGCTACCCAAACATCAGGGTTGGCGATCGCTGACCAATCAGGTGTGAACATGTATGCCAGACCATCGATAGCGCCAGGAAGTGTAAGTCCTCTGATAACGATGATGATAACACATGCTAACAGGATTGGCAGACAGATCTTACAAGCAATGTCGATACCCTTGTTGATACCTCTGTACATAACGATTGCCACTACAACCCATACAAACAGGAATGGTGCTAACAGGTGAGTCTTGATTCCGCCGATTTCAGTCATTCCACCAGTCAGTTCGAGAACGTTGCCATACAGGAATCCTGTAGTATCATCGCCCCACTGACATCCGAAAGAGTATCCGATGTAGCAGATAACCCATACTACGATAGCGAAGTAGTAAACTGTGATCAGGAATGAAATCATTACCTGGAACCAACCGAGAGCTTCAAACTTTCTGTTGATTCTTGCGAATGATCCTGGAGCTCCGGATCTGTAAGTTTTACCCATTGTGTATTCCAGAATAAGAATAGGAATACCAGCTGTTAAAATTGCGAATAAGTAAGGGAAAATAAATGCGCCGCCGCCGTTAGTTGCTGCGATGTAAGGGAATCTCCACAGATTACCTAAACCTACAGCTGAACCGATAGCTGCGAGAATGAACCCTAACTTGCTGTTCCATTGGTCTCTCAAAATAATTCACTCTCCTCAAAATATAATAATTAATTTTAAAAATAAAACCTCTTCGATTATACAGGAGTAAACAAATTTTGTCAACATTGAAAATTATTTTTAAAAAACAAAAAATATTTTTATTTTTTGTGTTCTGTACACATATTTTAAAAGTTATTCAAACCCACTTTTGGTTAAATTACCAACACAAAAAACCATTTGTGTATCCTGCCGTGAAAGCATATAATATATACGGATGTTGTCGTAATTAAACATCCCAATTTTCAAAAGAAAAGGCTAAAAAATTATGCACGAATATCCAATAACACAACAGATTATCAAAATAGCTGAAGACCACTGCCGTCAGGCTAATGGCGAGAGAGTGGTTAAAATACACCTTGTCATAGGCGATTATTCCGGATATGTGGGGAGTTCTGTTCAGATGTACTTCGACGTTATATCCGAAGGCACACTCTGCGAAAAGGCAGAAGTTGTAATTCAACACATTAAGCCAAAGCTTAAGTGTTCAGAATGTGGTGAGCTCTTCGAAAAGAAGTTACTCTCCTTCGACTGTCCTAAATGCGGAGGTCAAGGTGGCCCTACAGACATCGGAAAAGAATTTTATATCGAATCTATCGAAATCGAATAAGTAATCATAAACTATATCCGCTCTGCGGAATTTACGGAGGTAAACAATGCACGATATCAGAAAAATCAACGTAATGGAAGGCGTTCTGGACGAGAACGATCACATAGCAGAACATGTAAACCACCACATGACTCATCATGGAGTTCTGGTGGTAAATGAAATGGGAGCTCCGGGCGTAGGTAAAACAACATCCCTCAAGAACATCATCAAGCATCTCGATGTGAAGCCATATGTAATCGAAGGAGATATCGAGTCCGATATCGATACAGTAGCTCTCAATGAACTGGGCATTGAAACACATCAGATCAACACACACGGAGCATGTCATCTGGATGCACCGGTTATCGAGCATGCTACAGAACATATCAACTTTGACGAACCGGGCGTGCTTTTCATTGAAAACATCGGAAACTTGGTATGCCCTGCTGAATTCAGCATCGGCGAACACGTTATGATGCTCATCTCAACAGTAACAGAAGGCAGTGATAAGCCTTACAAATATCCTCTGGCTTTTGAAAAAGCCGACATCATTCTGCTGAACAAGGTTGACCTTATCCCTTACCTTGATTTCGATGAGGAATTCTACATGAAGGGTATCAGAGCCCTCAACAAGGATGTTCCTGTATTCAAGGTTTCAGGTAAAACAGGAGAAGGCTACAAGGAGGTAGCTGAGTGGCTGCAAAACAAAGCGAAAGAATTAAACTGTGGGGAATAGTCCAGGGGGTCGGATTCAGACCTTATGTGGCTAAAACCGCAGCCGCCTTTGATATGAAAGGCACCGTACTTAATATAGGAGGATTGGTGGAAATTACAGTGACGGACACACCGGAGCGGGTTTCCGCCTTTTTGCGTGTTCTGATTGAAAACAAGCCCGGCCCTTCGGAAATAGTCCACATCAAGCGTGAAACTGTAGAGTATACCGAATTCGATTCTTTTACTATCATTGCCAGTGATGCAGGTGGTGACGAAGCTGCTATGATTCCGGCAGACCTTGCAATCTGCCCAAACTGTTTAGAAGAGCTTTATAAGGAAAATGACCCGCGCCATCAGCATCCGTTTATAAGCTGCATGGTCTGCGGACCAAGATACACAATCATCGACCGCATTCCTTACGATCGCGACAACACTTCGATGATAGATTTCCCTATGTGTGATTTTTGTGAAAGCGAATATACAAATCTGGAAGACAGACGTCACCATGCTCAGACCATCTCATGCCACGAGTGCGGCCCTGAGCTTTTATGGAAAGGTGCCTCCGGCGTTGCTTGCGACCCATGCAAAGAAGTCTCCGGAGATCTGAGAAGCGACTCAGAGGTTCTCGACGCAGCTGCTGAAATTCTCAAAAGCGGTGGAGTAATCCTTTTTAAGAGTGTCGGTGGATACAATCTGGTTGCCGATCCTCTAAATGAAGAGGCAGTGGCTAAGTTACGCCGCATCAAGAACCGCGAAGAAAAACCTTTCGCAGTTATGTTCAGAAGCATTGAGCAAATAAAAGAGTTCTGCCATATGAACGTAATCGAAGAAAATCTTCTATCTTCATCAGCAAGACCTATCCTTTTACTGGAGCACAAGCTTAACGAAAATATCCATACGGCTGAACTTTGCAAGAGCCGTTTCATCGGATCATTCTTGCCGAGCTTTGCAGCTCAATACATGCTGCTGGATCGTATAAGTCCATTGATTTTCACCAGTGCCAACTTGTCTGATATGCCTATGATCATGGATGACGAAGAAGCTGCTGAAATGCTGAACAGACATCCTGAAATCGATGGTATGATCTATAACCTTCGTCAGATACGTGTACGTGTCGACGACTCTGTCAGTCGCGTAATAGACGGACAACCTCAGATGATCAGGCGATCTAAGGGATATGCACCGGTACCGCTTTTTGTGAACACTGACGCCTCCCCGCAGATTTTCGCTACAGGCAGTCAACTTAAGAATTCATTCGCATTGACTAAAGAAAACTTCGTTTATGTTAGCCAGTTCTTTGGTGACATGGACACAATAGAAAATCAAAATATATATGAAGAGAATCTTTTAAGATTAGAAGAACTGTTTAGAATAAAACCGGAAGCTGTTGTCTGCGATATGCATCCTCTGTATTTTACAACACAGTTTGCGGAGAAATATGCCAAGGCTAACAATCTCCCTCTTTTGAAAGTTCAACACCATCATGCACACGTAGCTTCAGTTATGGCTGAAAACGACCTGAAAGGTAAAGTTATAGGCGTCAGCTTTGACGGTACCGGCTACGGCACAGACGGTAATATATGGGGTGGCGAATTCTTCATATGTGAAAAAGCTTCAGTTGAGCGCATTGCTCATTTACGATATGTTGATATGATTGGCGGAGACTCTTCAGTGAAAGATGCTACAAGGTCAGCGCTTAGCTATATGCATGCATATGATACAGTATCTTCTCAAGAAAATGAGATTACCCTTAACCTATCAGACATCCTCGAATACGGCCGTGACAGACTTCTTTCCAAGCCGGAATCTCAACTGGTTATGTCCGCACTTAAAGTCGGCATCAATACTGTTAAAAGTTCCAGCATGGGCCGTCTTTTCGATGCCGTTTCTTCACTACTTGGAATATGTGATTACAACAATTACGAAGGTCAGTGCGCTATCATGCTTGAAGATGCTGCAGCCTTTGCGCAGAAGCATCCGCACGAAAAAAAGAATTGCGATCTCGCCCTTTCTTTCCACCAAAGAATTATAGACATGATTGTTGATCAATGCCGAAAGGCCCGCGAAAAATACGGAGCAACTCAGGTGGCCCTCACAGGTGGCACTTTCCAAAACCGAATTTTGATGGAAGGTGTTTTGGTCAAACTTCGTGCTGATGGATTTGAACCGTATTACAATATTTCCGTTAGTCCTAATGACGGAGGCATCGCTCT
>JAZUBM010000087.1:0-12805 GCA_045638485.1 Lentihominibacter sp.
CGAAGCCGTAATCAGATTATGGAAGCTGTAGATATGCGACCTGAGACAGTATCTCTGGTAGTTGAAAATCATGACCAAGATGAGTGCTGCTGCGGACACGGTCACCATGAACATGACCACTGTCACTGTGGTTGCGAAGAAGATCATCATGAGCACCTGCATCACCACGAGGAACATCACTGCGGTTGCGACCATGACCACCACGAGCATGTTGGCTGTTGTTGCGGGCATGATCACCATCATGAGCATGATTCACATGATAACGTACGCATCATCCCTGCGAGCGATGCGAAACCGGGAGACATACTTCTCGTACGTCCCGGCGACAGAATTCCTCTGGATGGAATAGTAATTGAAGGCGAAAGCCGTATCGATACATCCCCTGTCACAGGTGAGCCTGTTCCTCTGAGTGTCACTCACGGTTCTGAAGTAATTTCAGGGTGCGTCAACGAAAATGGCGTCCTCAAGATCAAAGTCACAAAACCATTGTCAGAATCAATGGTTACCAGAATTCTGGATTCAGTTGAAAATGCCGCCGCAGGAAAGCCAAAAGTGGACAAGTTTATAACTAAATTTGCTAAGGTATACACGCCAATCGTTGTGGTGCTTGCTATTTTGACGGCTGTCATTCCTTCCGTTGTTACGGGTGACTGGGTGCTTTGGATTGAAACAGCTATTACCTTCTTGGTAATAAGTTGTCCTTGTGCACTGGTAATTAGTGTGCCGCTTGCATTCTTTTCAGGTATTGGTGCCGCATCCAAGTTGGGCATTCTTTTTAAGGGAGGTCTCGCAATCGAGGCTCTTAAAACCATAAAAGGCATCGTGTTGGATAAGACCGGCACTATAACTAAGGGTGTATTTGAAGTGAATAGTATATCGACATTTAACGATATATCTCAACATGATGTCCTCTCCATTGCTTCATCATGTGAATCAGCGTCCTCACATCCTATTGCTGTAAGTATTATCAATAAATCTAACGAGCTCGGAATTTCTTCTATACCTGCTTCCTCTTTGGAAGAGATAGCCGGCATGGGAATCAATGCTATTCTTGATGGAAAGATTGCCCTTTGCGGTAACCGTAAGTTAATTAATAAGTTTGATATCGAGATTCCTGAGCTTTGCGAAACATCAGGCACCGAGGTATTCGTAGCCTTTGACGGAGCTTTGGTCGGCAGAATCATAATCTCCGATAAGCTTAAGGATGGATCCATTGGTGCTATCAATGCTCTTAGAAGTTTGAGGCTGACTCCCGCAATGTTGACCGGCGACAATCATGAAAGCGCTGAAGCTGTTGCATCGTCAATTGGCATTGACAAAGTTCGCGCCGAACTTCTGCCTGAAGACAAAGTTACTGCACTTAAGTCTTTGCGCGAAGAGCTTGGCCCGGTAATGTTTGTTGGCGACGGTATCAATGACGCCCCTGTTTTGGCCGGTGCTGATGTGGGTGCTGCAATGGGTTCAGGAACCGACGCTGCAATCGAGGCCGCCGATGTTGTTTTCATGACATCTTCCCTCGAAGCTATCCCTCAATCAATATCCATCGCACGCTACACCGGTCGTATTGCAATGCAAAACATAGTATTTGCTTTGGCTGTGAAACTTCTGGTTATTTTACTGGGACTGATTGGCTTCGCTAATATTTGGGCAGCAGTCTTTGCCGACACCGGTGTTGCAATGCTTTGTATTCTCAATTCATTGAGGATACTGTGGAGGAAATATCGCTAATAGTTGCACCTCAATCAAAATCTTGTTAAAATATAATGGGTTAAATCGCCCACAAATTAAGAAAGGAGCCGGATTAAGGATATATCCGGAACATTACAAATCATGGATTATAATAAACTGGCGGATCTGTTATTCCCGCATATAGACAAAACTTCCGAAGATTATGAAGCTATGTTTCCTCAGAGAAATCTTCCTGAAGGTGCAATGGTAACAAGACTTGGACCAAGCCCTACAGGATTCATCCATCTCGGAAATCTCTACGGTGCATTCGTTGACGAAAGACTTGCGCACCAATCAGGAGGTACATTCTTCCTTAGAATAGAAGATACTGATGACAAGAGATACGTTGAAGGCGCAGTTGAAGCTATCATTTCATCACTGAAGTTCTTCGATATCAACTTCGATGAAGGTGCTCTGCTGGATGGAGATATGGGCGATTACGGTCCTTACTACCAGAGTAAAAGAGGCGAAATCTACCAGTGCTTCGTAAAGAAACTGGTAAGTGAAGGTCTGGCATACCCTTGCTTCCTCACAGAAGAAGAACTGGCAGCTATTAGAGAAGATCAGGAGGCCAACAAAGAAACTACAGGTATCTACGGCAAATATGCAGTAAGCCGTAACCTTACAATGGAAGAAATCGAAGCTAACATCGCAGCTGGCAAGCCTTACGTTGTAAGACTTAAGTCAACAGGAAACCACGATCTGCCATCAGAAGAAATCAGATACATCAAAGTGCAGGATGCTATCAGAGGTGAACTGTCAATGCCTGAAAACAATCAGGATGTTATCATCCTCAAGGCAACAGGCATTCCAACATATCACTTTGCACATGTAATCGACGACTACTTCATGAGAACAACTCACGTAGTTAGAGGCGAAGAATGGCTCATGTCACTGCCTATCCACGTTGAACTCTTCGAAAAACTTGGATTTGCAATGCCAACATACTGCCACACTGCAGTTTTGATGAAGCTGGACGAAGGTAACAAGCGTAAGCTGTCAAAGAGAAAGGATCCTGAACTGTCATTGGATTACTACAGACAAGAAGGTTACCACCCACAGGCAGTTAAGGAATATCTGCTGACAATCCTCAACTCAAACTTCGAAGAATGGAGAATCGAAAACCCTGACGCTCCAATTGATGACTTCAAGTTTACTACTGAAAAAATGTCAAGCGGTGGCGCTCTCTTCGATCTCAACAAACTCAACGATATTTCAAAAGACGTTCTCGTAAAAATCCCTGCTGCTGAACTTTGCAAGTTCATGACAGAATGGGCAAGAGAATTTGATGCTGAAAAACTGCCACTGTTCGAAGGCAACGAAGAATACATTGAAAAGATTCTTGATCTGGGCAGAGACGGCAACAAGCCTAGAAAAGACCTGGTATACGCTAAGCAGATCTTCGACTTCATCAGCTACTTCTTCGACGACTATTTCAACATCGAAGATACTATTCCTGAAAACGTCAGCGATGAAGATGCTGCTGAAATTCTCAAGAAGTATCTTGAAACTTACGACCACAGCGACGACCAGAGCCAGTGGTTCGATAAGGTTAGAGAAATCGGTACAGAAATGGGTTACGCTGCTAAGCCAAAAGATTTTAAGAAAAATCCTGATGACTACAAGGGCCACGTAGGTCACGTAAGCACAGTTATTAGAATTGCTCTCATGGGACGTAGCCAGTCACCTGACATCTGGGAAATCCAGCAAATCCTGGGTGAAGAAAGAACAAGAGAAAGAATCAATGCGTTAGTCATTTAAAATAGTCGCATTTGTTTTATAAAAGTTAATAATAGAATTAAAAAACCCCCGGAAATTCCGGGGGTTTTATTTCGTTTAGACTCGATCGTTATGATTAAACTAATTCGAGGAATACCATTTCAGCGTTGTCACCCTGTCTAGGTCCAAGCTTCAGGATTCTTGTGTATCCGCCCTGTCTGTCTTCGTACTTAGGTGCGATTTCTTCAAACAGTTTAGTTACTACAGTTTCATCATAGATGTAAGCCAGCGCCTGTCTTCTAGCGTGAAGATCTCCGCGCTTGCCCAGTGTGATCATTTTTTCAGCCTGTCTTCTTGCTTCCTTCGCTCTAGTGTCTGTAGTTGTGATTCTGCCTTCTCTCAGCAGGTCAGTAACCAGACCTCTCAGCATTGCTTTTCTGTGAGCGGAAGTTCTGCCTAATTTTCTATATCCTGGCATTGCTGCATCCTCCTATTTCAAATTATTCGTCGCTTTGTCTGAGGCCGAGACCCAGTTCTTCAAGCTTATGCTTGACTTCGTCCAGAGACTTCTTACCCAGGTTTCTAACCTTCATCATATCTTCTTCACTTCTGTGTGTCAGTTCTTCAACTGTGTTGATTGCTGCTCTCTTCAGGCAGTTGAAGGATCTTACAGAAAGTTCAAGTTCTTCGATAGTCATTTCGAGAGCCTTTTCCTTCTGGTTTTCTTCCTTTTCAACCATAATTTCAAGACCTTCAGCTGAATCTGTCAGTTCAACAAACAGGTTCAGGTGTTCCTGCATGATCTTAGCACCGATGGAAACGCCTTCGCTTGGAGCGATTGATCCATCTGTCCAAATTTCCAGAACGAGCTTATCGTAGTCAGTAACCTGACCAACTCTTGTGTTCTCAACGGTGAAGTTAACCTTTCTTACCGGTGTGAAGATTGAGTCAGTAGGAATAACTGAGATTGGAGTATTCTCATCCTTATTCATTTCAGCAGGTACATATCCTCTGCCTCTCGCCAGGTTGATTTCCATGATGAGAGTTGCATTTTCTTCCAGTGTAGCGATGTGGAGATCCGGATTAAAGATTTCAACATCTGAATCACCGAGAATATCTGCTGCAGTAACTTCTTTAGGTCCGATAGCATTAATCAGTACTCTCTTAGTATTTTCTCCGTTGAGCTTTACAGCCAGCTTCTTCAGGTTCAGGATGATTTCTGTAACATCTTCCTTAACGCCCGGAATTGTTGAAAACTCATGAAGAATACCATCGATTTTAACTGATGTAACTGCAACACCCGGAAGTGAGCTTAAGAGTATTCTTCTTAAGCTGTTTCCAAGTGTAGTACCATATCCTCTTTCGAGTGGTTCTACAACGAATTTTCCATAATTGGAATCTTCGTTTGAAAATATACATTCGATTGTTGGTTTTTCGATTTCTATCACTCAAAACCCTCCTTTTCATTCCAAAACTGCAACTATCCGTTACTAGATTATTTGGAATACAATTCGACGATGAGATGCTCTGCTACTGGAGTATCGATCTCTGATCTTGTAGGCACTGACAGGATCTTTCCTTCGAGCTTTTCTACGTCTACAGCAACCCATGAAGGTACTGTGATTGACATTTCCTTAACTTCTTTGAATTTTGGAGAATTTGTGCTCTTTTCCTTAACCTTGATAACGTCACCAGGCTTTACTGTGTATGAAGGGATGTTTACCTTCTTACCGTTTACCTGGAAGTGTCCGTGGTTAACCAGCTGTCTAGCTTCCTTTCTTGATGAAGCGAAACCAAGTCTGAATACCACGTTGTCTAATCTTGTTTCCAGCAGGATCAGCAGGTTTTCACCAGTGATACCTGATTTTCTAGCAGCCTTATCAAAGAGGTTTCTGAACTGAGTTTCCTGCAGTCCATAGAATCTCTTTGCCTTCTGCTTTTCTCTCAGCTGGAGACCGTAATCGGAAATCTTTGATCTGCCCTGTCCGTGCTGTCCGGGAGCATAACCTCTTCTGTCGATAGCGCACTTGCTGCTGTAGCATCTGTCACCCTTTAAAAAGAGCTTCTGACCTTCTCTTCTGCAAAGTCTGCAGTTAGCGTCTGTATATCTTGCCATTTGAATGTTTCCTCCCTTCTATTAGACTCTTCTTCTCTTAGGTGGTCTGCATCCGTTGTGTGGAATTGGAGTGATATCCTTGATCATAGTGATCTCGAGACCTGCAGTCTGCAGAGCTCTGATAGCAGCTTCTCTTCCGGATCCTGGACCCTTTACATAAACTTCAACTGTCTTCAGTCCGTGTTCCATAGCGCCCTTAGCAGCTTCTTCAGCAGCTGACTGTGCAGCAAATGGAGTTGACTTTCTTGATCCCTTGAATCCCAGGGATCCTGCACTTGACCATGACAGAGCGTTTCCAGCCATGTCAGTCAGTGTTACTAATGTATTGTTAAAGGTAGCCTGAATATGAGCCTGGCCTTTTTCAACATTTTTACGTTCTCTTCTCTTTTTTCTAACAGCCTTCTTAACAGCTTTAGCCATATCGTTCTACCTCCTTTACTTCTTCTTTCTACCAACGGTCTTCTTAGGACCCTTACGAGTTCTAGCGTTTGTCTTTGTTTTCTGTCCTCTTACAGGCAGACCTCTTCTGTGTCTGATTCCTCTGTAGCAACCGATTTCCATCAGTCTCTTGATGTTCAGGTTAACGTCTCTTCTCAGATCACCTTCTACCATGTAATCAGCTTCGATTACTTTTCTGATCTTACCAGCTTCTTCTTCTGTCAGATCTTTAACTCTTGTATCAGGATTGATTCCTGTCTTCTTTAAGATTTCTCTTGAAGTAGGCCAACCTATTCCGTAGATGTAAGTCAGACCAGCTTCGATTCTTTTTTCGTTTGGTAAGTCTACACCGGCTATACGAGCCATATTTTCCTCCTGTTCCCATCTTCCGTCACGCTGCCGTCACGTTACCTTCGTGGGGCGTAATATAAACGGGATGTTACATAAATTTAACTTTTACTAATTGTTTAGCCCTGCTTCTGCTTATGCTTAGGGTTTTCGCAGATAACCATTACTTTACCTTTTCTCTTGATTACCTTGCACTTTTCGCAGATAGGCTTTACGGAAGCTCTAACTTTCATTTGATTTCCTCCTCTATGCCTTTCCTCTCCAAGTGATACGACCTCTTGTCAGGTCATAAGGTGATAATTCAACCTTAACTTTATCTCCTGGGATAATTCTGATATAGTTTGTTCTTATCTTACCGGAAACATGCGCAAGCACTTTGTGTCCGGTTTCAAGCTCTACAATAAACATTGCGTTAGGCTGTGCTTCAACAACCTTACCTTCTGCTTCTATGACATCCTTCTTTGCCATTGTTTTAACTCCTCGCTATTATTCAGCTAAAGTGAGCAGTTCCGGCTCACCGTCCGTTATAACTACTGTATTCTCATAGTGGGCTGATAATTTACCGTCTGTGGTAACTACAGTCCAATCATTTGAGAGAGTCATTACTTCATATCCGCCTTCACAGATCATAGGTTCTATGGCAAATACCATACCTTTTGCAAGCCTTGGACCTCTACCCGGTTTCCCGAAATTCGGTATCTGTGGTTCCTCGTGCATATCCTGCCCGATTCCGTGTCCTACAAAATCTCTTATAACCGAAAATCCTTCGCTCTCTGATTTGACCTGTATGGCATGGGATACGTCTGACAGTCGGCATCCCGGTTTGCAATACTTGAGGCCTTCAAAGAAGCTGTCTTCAGCCGCTTTGATGATCTTCTTGGCCATGTCGCTTACTTCACCAACCGCATAGGTTCTTGCTGCATCGCTGACATACCCTCTGTAAGTAGCCCCAGTATCAACACTTACGATGTCCCCTTCTCTCAGCTTACGCTTCTTATCAGGGATACCGTGAACAACTTCATCGTTGACGGATACACATGCGCTGGCAGGGAATCCGTACAATCCTTTGAATGACGGTATCATTCCATGCTTTCTGATGGTATCCTCAACGAATCTGTCAATATCAAGGGTAGATATTCCGGGCTTGATGAAGTTCTCAAGTTCCTTGAGGACGAGACCGGTCACCCTGCCCGCTTCTCTCATCAGATTAATTTCCTGATCAGATTTTATAATAATCATACCTACTCACCTACAACCTCTACGATGGCATTGAATACGTTTTCAAGACCGATAGCTCCGTCGATATGAGCTAAGCAACCAGCCTTTTCATAGTAATCTACCAATGGTTTTGTTTCATTGTTATAAACTTCGATTCTGTTAGCTGCAGTTTCTTCGTTATCATCAGCTCTCTGAACCAGTTCTGCTCCGCAAACGTCGCAGATACCTTCCTTCTTAGGAGGGATGTTTACAACGTGGAAAGAAGCGCCGCATGTCTTGCATACTCTTCTTCCTGTCAGTCTGATCATCAATTCGTCTTTTTCAACTTCGATGTCCAGAACGTGATCAATTTTCTTACCCTGTGCTGCCAGGAACTTATCCAGTTCTTCAGCCTGGAAAACTGTTCTTGGGAATCCGTCGAGAAGGAATCCCTTCTGGCAATCGTCAGCCTTAAGTCTGTCTGTAGCAATTTCTACAACCAGCTCATCAGGTACCAGCTGACCTTTATTCATATATTCCTGAGCTCTCTTGCCCAGTTCAGTGCCTTCTTTAATGTTGGCTCTGAATATATCACCTGTGGATATATGAGGAATGTCGTACTTTTCGATTATCTTTGCCGCCTGAGTGCCTTTGCCAGCTCCCGGAGGGCCTAATAATATTAAATTCATACTTAACCTCCTATTTTGTTCCTTAATTTCTATTTAAGGAATCCGGAATAGTTTCTCATAACCATCTGCTGTTCCAGCTGTTTCATGGTATCGAGGGCTACCCCTACCGCGATCAGCAGTGATGTACCGCCGAAGTGGAAGTTCAGTCCTCCAAGTTCACTTACCAGTGTAGGCAGGATTGCTACTGCTGCCAGGAAGATAGCTCCTACGAAAGTAATTCTTGTCATTACTTTGTTCAGATATTCAACGGTAGCTCTACCAGGTCTAATACCAGGGATAAATCCGCCGTTAGCTTTCATATTGTGAGCAACTTCCAGTGGGTTGAATGTCACTGATGTGTAGAAGTAAGTGAAGAATACGATCAGCATTACGTTGAATGCTGCGTATACCCATACTCCCGGTGAACCCATCGGTGACAGCCATTTTTCAATAAATGCAGCTGCGCCGCTTTCTGCGTCCATGAAGTAAGTGATAGTCAGTGGGAACTGCAGGAATGACATTGCGAAGATTACAGGGATAACGCCCGCCTGGTTAACCTTGAGCGGAATGTGAGTCGCCTGTCCGCCGTACATCTTTCTTCCTACAACTCTCTTTGCATACTGTACAGGAATTCTTCTCTGTCCCTGCTGTATATAGATAATACCAACGATTACCAGTACACAGAAGATAGCGAAAAGGATAACTGTTACAATGCTCATGCTGCCGTCACCAATCTTAGTCCAGATTTCCTGGATAGCGGATGGCAGTCTTGATACGATACCTGCAAAGATGATCAGTGAGATACCGTTACCTATACCATGTTCATTGATCTGTTCACCTAACCACATGAGGAATGCTGTACCTGCAGTAAGTACCAGTACGATTACAGCTACTGAGAAGAAGTCAGTGCTGATCAGCGCCTGTCTGAAGAGACCGATTGATACGCCGATTGCCTGAATGATAGCCAGAACAACTGTCATATATCTAGTGTACTGAGCAATTTTCTTTCTTCCTTCTTCGCCTTCTCTTGCCAGTCTTTCCAGTGAAGGAATAGCAATTGTCAGCAGCTGAAGGATGATTGAAGCCGTAATGTACGGTGTAATACTTAATGCAAATATGGTGAATTGACTGAATGCGCCTCCGGAGAACAGATTGAACAGAGCAAAAAGTCCTGTTTCGCTGT
The DNA here is from genome assembly GCA_045638485.1 of Lentihominibacter sp. GTDB lineage: Bacteria > Bacillota > Clostridia > Peptostreptococcales > Anaerovoracaceae > Lentihominibacter. The sequence continues at coordinate 9,398 of JAZUBM010000087.1, forward strand.
TGAAAGTCTGCTCCAGAACAACTCTATCGATTCCAGGTACAGGAATCTGAGCGCCGATTCTGAAGATTAACAGCATTACCAGCGTAAACACGATTTTCTTCCTAATATCAGGAATATTCCATGCTTTTGCAACTGTTCTGATCATCTCCATTAGATCACCTCTGCCTTTCCTCCGGCAGCTTCGATTTTTTCGATCGCAGTCTTGCTGAACTTATGAGCCTGAACTGTCAGGTTCTTTTCAAGAGTTCCATTTCCTAAAACCTTGATACCATCCTTAACCTGCTTAGCAAGGCCAGCTTCCTGAATCATTTCAACAGTTACTACTGCACCTGCTTCGAACTTGTTCAGGTCTTCTACGTTAATTACGGTATATTCAGTTCCCCAAATGTTAGTGAAGCCTCTCTTAGGGATTCTTCTATACAGTGGCATCTGTCCACCTTCAAATCCAGGTCTAACTCCACCACCACTTCTTGATTTCTGTCCGTTCATACCTCTACCAGCAGTTGTACCCTGTCCAGTAGCTGTACCGCGGCCCTTTCTCTTAGGTGCTCTAGTAGCACCAGGAACCGCTCTTAATTCATGCAGTTTCATTATTCTCGCACCTCCCTATCCTATAACTCTTCTACAGTTAAAAGATGCGATACCTTGTTAACTGCTCCTCTAGTTACAGGGGAGTCAACAAGTTCAACTGACTGGTGCATCTTCTTAAGTCCTAACGCTTCTACAACTTTTCTCTGCTTTGGGGAAGCGCCAATAACACTTTTTGTCAATGTGACTTTAATCATTTTTGCCATTGTTTCTTCCTCCTTATCCTAAGATTTCTTCCTTAGTCTTTCCTCTTCTAGCAGCAACCTGTTCAACAGTCATCATGTTCTTAAGGCCTTCAAGAGTTGCATAAGCCATGTTTCCTGTGTTGTTTGATCCGATGGACTTAGCTCTGATGTCCTTGATACCTGCAGCTTCCAGTACTGTACGTACTGATGAACCTGCGATTACTCCTGTACCAGGAGCAGCCGGCATCAGCAGAACTCTGCCTGCACCGAATACGCCTAAGTTTCTGTGAGGAATTGTTGTTCCTACTGTAGGAACTGTTATCAGTTTTTTCTTAGCATCTTCTGTAGCTTTTCTTACTGCTTCAGGAATTTCCTGAGCCTTACCAAGGCCAACGCCTACATGTCCTTCGCCGTCGCCTACAACTACTGTAACACTGAATCTCATGTTTCTTCCGCCCTTAACGGTCTTCGCAACACGTCTGATGCTAACAATAGTTTCTTTTAAGTCCAGCTTTGATGCATCTATAGTATTTCGCATTCAACTTACCTCCTGTTAGAATTTCAAACCTGCTTCACGAGCACCGTCTGCAAGTTCCTTTACTCTTCCGTGATAAAGGAATCCGCCTCTGTCAAAAGTAACTTCTTCAATTCCCTTTGCCAGTGCTCTCTTAGCGATAGCTTCTCCAACTGCCTTAGCAGCTTCTTTGTTTCCGCCATAAGCGATTTCTGACTTTAATTCTTTGTCAATAGTTGAAGCTGAAGCAAGTGTAACTCCGTTAACATCGTCGATAATCTGAACTGAAATGTTCTTATTGCTTCTGAACACGCAGAGTCTAGGTCTTTCAGGAGTACCGGAAAGGTTTTTTCTAATTCTCTGATGTCTGGCAACACGCTTATCTTTTCTGCTTTCTTTAGCCATTTTCTAATTCTCCTTTCCTTACTGTGCTCCGGTCTTACCTTCTTTTCTACGAATAACTTCGCCTTCGTACTTGATTCCCTTACCCTTGTATGGTTCAGGTCTTCTCCAAGCTCTGATATTCGCGGAATAGTTGCCAACCTGCGCTTTATCTATACCTTTAACGATTACTGTAGTAGCATCTGGTACTTCTGTTTCGATTCCAGCAGGGTCTTCCATTTCGATTGGATGTGAGTATCCCAGCTGCATAACCAGAGTGTTACCTTTCTTTTCAGCCTTGTAGCCTACGCCTACCAGCTGAAGCTTCTTTGAGTAGCCTTCAGTTACGCCAACAACCATGTTATTGATCAGAGTTCTTGCCAGACCGTGCTGTGCTCTCTTTTCAGCTACATCGCTGTCTCTTGAAACTGTAACTACGCCTTCATTAATTTCGATTGTTAATAATGGGCTGATCTGTTCCTGCAGTTCTCCCTTAGGTCCCTTAACTGTTACGAGATTCTTCTCGCTTACTGAAACCTCTACACCGGCAGGAAGAGCGATCGGCTTAATACCTATTCTTGACATTTTCTATTTCCTCCTACCAAATTACCATACATAACAGATTACTTCGCCGCCGATTCCCAGCTTTCTAGCTTCCTTGTCGCTGATAACTCCCTTTGAAGTGGAGATGATAGCGATTCCCAGGCCGCCCAGAACTCTTGGAATTTCGTTAGCCTTTGCATATGACTTCAGGCCAGGCTTTGAAATCTTTCTGATTCCGCTGATTACTCTTTCTCTATCAGGACCATACTTCATAGTAACTGTGATGATACCCTGCTTGTTATCTTCTGTTACTTTGAAATCTTCGATATAGCCCTCTTCCTTAAGGATTCCTGCGATTGATTTCTTCATCTTTGATGCAGGAATGTCAACTGTCGGATGTCCTGCTGTGTTAGCATTTCTGATTCTTGTCAGCATATCCGCAATTGGATCTGTCATTGTCATTTTTACTGTTCTCCTTCCTCCATCAGTATTGTTTCGCTCGCCGGAGCGGGCGTGTACAACTTAATGGATAGTAGTGTTAACTAATAAATATATTCTTACCAGGAAGCTTTCTTAACGCCAGGGATTTCACCCTTGTAAGCAAGCTCTCTGAAGCAGATACGGCAGATACCATACTTTCTCAGTACTGAGTGTGGTCTTCCGCAGATTCTGCATCTTGTGTAAGCACGTGTTGAAAATTTAGGTTTTCTCTGCTGCTTAACCTTGAGAGATGTTTTAGCCATGGTTCCCTCCTATTATTTCTCAAACGGCATTCCGAGAGCTGCCAGCAGTGCTGCTGCTTCTTCGTCAGTCTTAGCCGTTGTAGTGAATACGATGTTCATTCCCTTGATTGTGTCAACCTTATCATAGTTGATTTCAGGGAAGATGAGCTGTTCCTTGATACCCATTGAGTAGTTACCTCTACCGTCGAATGAGTTCTTGCTTACGCCCTTAAAGTCTCTTACTCTTGGAAGAGCGATGTTGAAAAGCTTGTCGATGAACTCGTACATGGTGTCGCCTCTTAAAGTAACCTTAGCGCCTACAGGCATGCCCTGTCTAACTTTGAAGTTAGCGATGGACTTTCTTGCCTTAGTAACTACCGGTCTCTGACCAGTGATCAGGCTGATTTCTTCAACTGCGCTTTCCATGATCTTAGCGTTTTCCTTAGCTTCGCCCAGACCCATGTTGATTGTAACC
>JAZUBM010000088.1:0-3516 GCA_045638485.1 Lentihominibacter sp.
GAATACGATAAAGAAGCCGGACGAAGCCTTGTGGGAGTAACAGCTGCAATGGTGCGAAATCCTGTCAAAGCAGTCGGAACCGGTGTGACTAACACTTGGGATATGACGGTGATGATGTACAATATTATCGGAGATTTGTTCACCGGTGATGTGTCCATGAAGGAATTGAGTGGGCCTGTAGGGATCGTATATGTAGTTAATGATTCTGCCAAGATGGGATTCATATACGTTGTATACTTGGCAGCATTGCTCAGTTTGAACTTGGCTGTAATGAATCTGTTGCCGCTACCTGCACTGGACGGAGGCAGATTACTGTTCCTGCTGATCAGAAAGATTACAGGAAAAGCAGTTACCGATGAGATGGAAGGCAAAGTTCATTTTATAGGCATAATGTTGCTTTTGTTACTGATGGTTTTCGTTACATGGAATGATATTGTCAGATTTATAGTTCCGTTATTTTCATAATTTCTTCGAATCGAAATAATGGTTATTAACCGCAAGAGGTGGATATGAAAAAGCTTATCAGATGTGGAAATGTAAATATAGGCGGAGGAAATCCAGTTTCCATCCAGTCAATGACCAATACCAAGACTACTGATGTTTTGGGAACAATTGAACAGATCAGAGCGCTGGAAGAAGCCGGTTGTCAGATTATAAGACTGGCCGTACCCGACATGGATGCTGCCGCAGCTTTTAAAGAAATCAAGGCAAAGGCACACGTTCCGTTGGTTGCCGATATACATTTTGACTATCGTCTTGCAGTTGCTGCTATAGAAGCCGGTGCTGATAAAGTCAGAATCAACCCGGGAAACATAGGCTCCGAAGAAGGTGTAAAGAAGGTAATTGAACACGCGAAAATGAGAAGTATACCAATTAGAGTCGGTGTTAATTCCGGCTCTTTGGAAAAAGATATATTGGCCAAATATGGCAAGGTTACTGCTGAGGGTCTGGCAGAAAGTGCCCTTAGAAATGTAGCAATTCTGGAAAAATACGATTTTGAAGACATCGTAATTTCACTGAAATCTTCCGATGTAAAGATGAATTACGAGGCATACAAAATCGTTCATCAGAAGTCCGACTATCCGTTGCATATCGGTGTGACCGAGGCAGGAACACCATCCAGAGGAAAGATAAAATCAGCAGCAGGAATCGGCGCCCTCCTTTTGGAAGGAATAGGCGACACCCTCAGAGTGTCCTTAACAGCCAACCCTGTGGAGGAAGTGCACTTTGCGAAAGAACTGCTGGTATCCCTCGGAATCAGAAAGGATAGTGTAGAAATCGTATCATGCCCGACTTGTGGCAGAACAGAAGTGGATCTTGAATCCATAGCTTCAGCTGTAGAAAGAAGGGCTGCCGGCCTGGCAGAAAAAGGTGTTAAGGATCTGAAAATCGCTGTAATGGGCTGCGCAGTAAACGGTCCGGGAGAAGCAAAGGGTGCAGACGTGGGTGTTGCTTGCGGTAAAGGCAAGGGACTGCTCTTTGCGGGAGGCGAAATCGTAAGATCCGTAAAAGAAGAAGATATTGCAGATGAGTTGATGAAATTGGCAGAGGAATATGCGAAGAATACTGGAAAACTCGATTGATTTTTCCAAACTGGGAAATCTGACAAAAGAAGACCTGAAACTTGAAACAAAGAAAGCTGTAATTTCAGAGGAAAGCCACAAGCTTACTCTGGAATTAGAGCTTAATTTTGTGCTGCCTTACGAAGCGGTGGACAAGTTTAGAAGATCTTTGTTGGGACAGCTGAGAGATGTTGAAGATGTGGAAGTCAGATTCTCATATAAGGATTTAAAACAGAGCTTGGAGGAAGCGCTGGAGTTTTATATTCATCATATGATTACACTGGTCAATGGCAAATATGCCCATGTGACCAAGACTATATATACAGACAGATTTACGCTGGAAAACGGTACGCTGACCATTTATGCTCTGGGGCAGCTTAGCGTTGATGTTCTTAATAAAGAGGTTGCCGAAAAGTTCAGTCAGCTGCTCAAGAGGGACTTGGGTACTGATTTGAATGTTGTTTTTGAGAATGACTCTCAGGTTTATAAAGCAGCAGGAAGACAGCTGGAGGAAAAGGAAAGGGCAGTTTTTGAAGAGCACCAGGAAAGAGTTGCTGAAGCCCTTCAGAATGCGAGAGAAAAATCTACCGAAGATATGCCTTTTGCAACGCCTGCCGGAGGTGGTTCCACAGGTGGGCAAGGCAGTGGATTCAATAGCAATGGCGGATCTAACGGAGGCGCCGGAGGTGAAAAGCCTTTCAGAGGAAAACGCAGAAAAGGCTATGTTCCTGTAAACGGAAACATCATTATGGGTTCGGCAATTTCAGGAAAAGCAACACCTATTGCAGATATCACATCTGAGAGCGGTAAGGTTATCATCGAAGGAGAATTGTTCAAGAAGGACAGCAGAACCATCAGAGAGGATAGCAAGCTGGCTAGCATGTATGTTACCGACAAGAGAACAAGCATATGTGTTAAAGCCTTTGTTCTCAATCAGAAATGGGACGACATTGATGAACATTTCGGAAAGGGTGACGGTATCAGAATTCAGGGTCTGGCTCAGTGGGACAGATTCGATAATTGCGTTACCGTAATGGCTGGCGACATAGAAAAAATCGAGAAAAAAGATAGAGTTGATACATATCCTGAGAAGCGTGTTGAACTCCATGCCCACACTAAGATGAGTGCTATGGACGGACTCAATGATGTTAAGCGTATGGTTAAGACTGCGGAAAAGTGGGGACATAAAGCTGTTGCCATTACTGACCATGGCGTGGTACAGAGTTCCCCTGATGCTTCTCACGCAGGAAAAGAAATCAAGATATTATATGGATGCGAAGGCTATCTGTTGGATGATGATGGTCTCATTGCACCTGATGGAACTATAGATTATAAGGGAAGAGGAACGAACCATGTTATCCTCTTTGCAAAGAACAGAGATGGCTTGAAGAATTTGTATAAGCTGGTTTCTCTGTCGCACCTTGAGTACTATCACAGAAGACCTAGAATTCCTAAGTCTGTGCTGGAGGCCCATAGAGAAGGTATTATTGTAGGATCGGCTTGCGAAGCAGGCGAGATTTTCAGGGCGGTTATGGGTGGCGCTGATGAGGATAGACTTGAAGAACTGGTTAACTTCTATGATTATCTGGAAATTCAACCGCTGGCAAACAACAGCTTTATGCTGAAGAACGGTACTGTTTCTTCAGAAGAAGAGCTGAGAGAATTCAACAGAAAAATCGTGGCGTTGGGTGAGAAATACAATAAGCCTGTTTGTGCTACTTGCGACGCTCACTATTTCGATGCGGAGGAAGCACTTTACAGAAGAATCCTCATGGCCGGTCAGGGCTTCAAGGATGTAGAAGGTGACGAAGGTCTTTACTTTAGAACTACAGATGAAATGATGGAAGAATTCATGTATCTGGGAGAAGAAAAGGCATACGAAGTAGTAATCACCAATACTAATATGATTGCTGACATGATCGAGCCGATGATGCCGGTTCCTAAGGGCAAGTTC
>JAZUBM010000089.1:0-12440 GCA_045638485.1 Lentihominibacter sp.
ATTTCTCCGATTGATGTTCTCTGAAGTTCCATAACTTTATTTCCAACCGCTGCAAACATCTTACGAACCTGTCTGTTCTTACCTTCTCTGATGCTTATTTCAACGATGGCATGGCGAGGCATCTGCTTGATGACCTTAACCTTCGCAGGAGAAGTTACAAACCCGCCGATATCCACGCCCTTGCGAAGCTTTGCAAGACGCGTATCAGAAAGCACACCTGCAACCTTCGCAATATATGTCTTGTAGACTTCATGCTTAGGATGTGTAAGAGTGTATGTCAGCTGTCCGTCGTTTGTCATGATCAGAAGTCCGGTTGTATTGTAATCCAGACGTCCCACAGGGAACAATCTTTCAGGAATATCCGCAACCAGCTCAGCCACTGTTGCTCTATCCTTATCATCATCCATAGATGTGATATACCCCAGTGGTTTGTTTACAGCCACATAAACCTTCTTGCCTACAGTTTCGATAGTCTTACCGTTGACCTGTACAACATCACCGTCTTCCACCTGGTATCCCATTTCCTTCATGGTTGCACCGTTAACTTTTACGTTGCCATTGGTAATCAGCTCGTCAGCTTTTCGTCTGCTACAAATTCCGGCATCCGCAATGTATTTATTGAGTCTCATACTCATTTGTCCTCCACTATATCCATACGCCATCTGCGGCGCATAATCTTACCATTTATTGAAAACTTTTTCGGCAAATCCGAAGAAGTCTTTCACTTCCAACACAGTTCCGTCATCGAGGACAGCTTTGCCTGTGAACTTCCCAAACACCTGATGCTGTTTAGAGCACAGGATTTTAAAATCTGTATCTGACGCTCTATCGATGATAGGAATAAAGTCCATTTCAAATCTACCGTCATCGCTTGTAAACGTCCAAGGTTCCATGAAGGAATCTTCCCCCTTAGCATCCTTAGGGATGTTAAATGTAACCTGAGAAAGCTTGTGAGCTTTGCCATCGAAGAACAGCATGTTTTCTGAAGCTGCAGAAGTATCCCCGAATCCGTAACCGATATTGAATCCAAATGGCTTTCCTTCATATGTACCGGATGCACTTCCCCAGTACCATGTATTCTTATATGTCCATACACCTCTTCCCCAGTCGAGAACTCCGAATGCAGTATCAGGTGTGAAAGTATGCTTTCGACCATACATTTCAACCCAACCTGTAGCCGGCAGGCAGTTTATCTTCTGATTATAGTAAAACGCCGTTTCTTTCCTAGGGAAAGGTGTAGCGATTACCATTGTTTCAGGCCTAGTGTTTTCCAGAATGATTTCACCCTTAATAGGTTCGTCCATGTGGAACTTGTCCATCTTAAATGACAGAACTCTCTTTTCACCATCGTTCTTAAATGAGATGAAATAGTTCTTACCGAAAATTTCTACATCCCCTTCATCTGAAGTTGCAGGAAAACCTGTCTTACCCATAGTCATTATTCTCATAGGGCTTACTGTCTTTTCCCAAGGTTCCTCAAAATCCAAGAAAGAGATACTGTCAAGACCCATGTATGAGTTATCCGCAATAGTCAGCGCAACGCCCACCTTACCATCTGTTATGAGATAATAATCCCATTCCTTTATTCTAAGAGCACCGCCCTTGATTGCTTTTCTATCATATTCCAAAACCAAATCAGTGGCATATCCCGCTTCTGTTAATACGCCATTTTCATCCAGCAATGGTTTTCTTTCTGTAATCTTATGCTGCATAGGAACCTCCTGTCTTCTTAACGATTTCCGTAAGATAATTATATTCATTGAAACTATTTTTGGCAAGGTGTAGTATAATAGATTCGATAACAACATTAAAATCATACCATTTAAGCGGAGGTATTATGAAAAACAAAGCTAACCACTTAAAACTTCAAATAGATTCATTAACGGTCTTCTCCCACATCAAAGAAGATTCCGTAATTCTTAAGCTTCGCGCTTTGCTTGAGGCCGTATCACAAAATGAAACAGACGAAACAGTACGCCTTTACAGTGACTTTGTCTCAGCACTCTACCCGCACACTTCAAATCTTACAGACTACGTCCGTACATTGATGTTGCAAGACGATAATTTCTATGTAAAATCCAAGGCCTCCGGCATTCAGCCTGATGCAGAAATCACCAATGCTGTTGAGCAGGAAATTGAAATTCTTCAGGAAATTTCATCTATCAATTCTGAAGATATTAAAGAAGTGATTAACTACGATGGATATCTGCCTTCATGGAAAACACATCAAGAGATCTTCAGCTCAAGCTTCACAGAAAAGCTCGAAAGCATCACCAAAACAGGTTATGGCATTTTCGCCAAATACACTTTCTTTAGAGTTGACAACGGACAGATAATTCCTGTCGCTCATCCTGATTTTCAGAAAATGGATCAGCTCTTCGAATATGAACGTGAACGTAATCTTATTCTGAAAAATACAGAAGCTCTTGTAACCGGTACAGGAGCAAGCAACATGCTTCTTTACGGAGATGCAGGTACAGGCAAAAGTTCTACTATCAAAGCTGTTGCCAATTACTTGGCGCCACAAGGTCTTCGCATCATAGAAGTTAAAAAGAACCAGCTCTACCAAATCCCTCAGATTATGGAAGAGCTGTCAGTAAACCCACTCAAGTTTATATTGTTTATTGACGATTTAAGTTTCACAGGAAACGACGATAACTTCTCAGCACTCAAAGCTACTCTTGAAGGAAGTATCTCCGGCTGCGGCGACAACGTCGTTATCTACGCCACAAGCAACCGTCGTCATCTTGTTAAAGAATCTTTCGGCGACCGTGTAGGCGATGAACTTCATCTTAATGATACGATGCAGGAAACCATGAGCTTAGCGGCTCGTTTCGGACTTACTATCACTTTCCAAAAGCCGGATAAAGACGAATACTTATCCATCGTTAAGTCCTTGGCCGAGGAGTACAATATCGATATGTCTGAGGAAGAGCTCTTCAAAAAAGCTGAGGCTCACGCCATCAGAAAAAACGGAAGAAGTCCAAGAACAGCTAAACAGTTTATCGAGCTTCTCAAAATCGGCATTTAGCAATTTTCGCATTAAAAAGAGACAGCAACCGCTGTCTCTTATTTTATCCTTATCGCCATTTCCATAAGCACATCAACATCGTTTTCGCACTCACCATCTATAACAGCATCAAGCAATTCGCTTAATACACGCCCCACTTCAGGTCCCGGCTCCATTCCCGCTGCAATCAAATCATCTCCACCTATAGCCAAATCCTTCAGAGAAAAACATTGTTCCTGCCTGAGAATCTCCGCCATCATGTCTCGTATATCATTGAACTTATTCCCTAGCTCCGGGCTCATGTTTCCCGTAGCGAAATTATCGGCAAGCTTTATTTCAAGGATTTCCTGAAGCACCTCAGGACCCAGCTTATTCATCCAGCGTTTAAGAAGCCTCTCATCCTTATCAAATATCAAATCGTGATACTTGACCAGTACCGCTACTCTTTCCAAGGTCGCTTTGTCTGCTTTAAGCCTTTGCATAATTCCTCGAACCAGCTCCTCACTCTTTCTCGGATGTCCGTAGAAATGACCTATCCCCTCTTCATCCATAAAGTAAGTCTCAGGCTTACCAACATCATGAAGCAACGCCGCCAGCTTCAACTCTTCCAAGTTCTCAGGTGTCGTCTTCACCGCTTCCATAGCTCTTATACAATGTTCAAGAACGTCATATTTATGATAAGGATTGTGCTGTTCAAACCCCTTCATTGCCCATATCTCCGGCAAAACGTTTTCCAGCACATCCACATATCTCCTCATAACATTTCCGGCAAATTCACCCGCAAGCAGTTTCTTCAGCTCCACAAAAATTCGTTCAGCAGATACATTGCTAAGCAGTACCCTATTTTCATACATAGCCGCTGCAGTCTTTTCATCTATATCGAATCCCAGCACAGCTGCAAAGCGCAAGCCTCTCATGATTCTAAGAGCATCTTCCTTAAAACGCTTATCAGCAGCTCCGACAGCCCTTATGATACCCGCTGCCAGATCTTTCTTTCCCCCGTAAGGATCCACCAAAGTCCCACGAATATCACAAGCCATAGCATTTACTGTGAAATCTCTTCGCGCTAAATCCTCTTCTATATTTCTCACAAAGCTCACCTGGTCAGGATGCCTGCTGTCACTGTACGTTCCATCTGTTCTATATGTAGTAATTTCCACAGGGATTTTGTCCAGCATCACTGTCACGGTACCATGCTTAATTCCTGTCTCTATAACTTTAAAGTCAGCAAACACTTCCTTCGTTTCATGAGGCAATGCATTAGTCGCCACATCAACATCGCCTAACGGCCTGCTTAAGTCTTCGTTAAGCAACATTTCTTCCATCAAAGCATCGCGAACACAACCTCCTACAAAATATCCTTCATAGCCGGCCTCTTCAAGCATCTGCAGTATTTTTCCTTCTTTTCTAATTAACAAATCCTGCACTTTTCAACCCTCGTGTCCCTTGTCATCACTTTAACTTCATATTGGTATTTTATCATATATTATGTTATCATAAACCATAACATTTATTTTAGGGAGGAAGTAAAATGGCATATCAAGAGAATTCTTATGCAGAATTACTGAAAACCCATAGAAGAAATCTACACATGATACCGGAACTTGACAGGGATCTGCCAAAGACAAAAGACTATTTGGTTAACATTCTCATGGATCTCGACTGCAAACTTACTTACTTATGTGATTCCGGTGTATGTGCTTTTTTTGATAAAGGTAAAACAGAAACTTACTGCTTCAGAGCAGAGATGGATGCCCTACCTGGTGTTGAAGCTATGATAGGAAGCTATGCATCAAAACATTCCGGTATTATGCATTCCTGCGGCCACGATGGTCACATGGCTATGATTCTTACTCTCGGACAATATGTTGATACACTTGATGACCTCAACTGTAACGTACTACTGGTATTCCAGCCTGCCGAAGAGACTTTGGGTGGCGCTAAAGAAATCTGCGAAAGCGGTATTTTCAGCAAATACAACGTAACTCAAGTGTTCGGAATACATATTTGGCCATCTCTGAAAGCCGGTCAAATTGCTTCCAAACATGGTGCTATCATGGCTAAATCAGCAGAAATCGATATCGATATTTTAGGAGATTCCGCCCATGGAACCGCTGCTTATGAAGGAAAGGATGCACTTTTCATTGCTTCTGACTTCATGACAAAACTATATGCGAAGCATTCCCGAACTCACGGGGCCGTTCCCCACTTTTCTTCTGATATAGATGTGCTTCCGGCACCTCGACCATCAAACCCCGAAGAAAAGACAATCATCCATATTGGCAAAATGGATAGCGGCTACGCTCGAAACACAGTTTCCAATACAACCAGACTTCAAGGTACAGTGAGAGCTTACAGCGAAGAAAACTTCCAGAACACCCTTGCTCTCATAACCGATACGTTAACTGAAATCACAGAGCTTTACGGATGCGACTACACCTTTACCAACAGCGAAGGTTATCCTCCGATTATAAACGATGAAGCTCTTTACCTCAAAGGAGTCCTCGCTGCCAAAAGCATCGACTGCGACTACTTGGAAATGGTTGAACCTGTAATGGCTTCCGATGACTTTTCTTTCTACGGTCATTATGCTCCTTCAGTGTTCTTCTTACTGGGTACAGGTTGCGATACTCCTCTCCACAGTGTGGAATTTGACTTCGACGAAAATATTCTCATAAGCGGCTTTGAGCTGTATAAGGCGTTATTATCATGTTAGGTTATGTAAAAGTTTTTAAACCCGAACTAAAGGTTCGCGAATATGAAGTTTACTGCGGTTACTACTGCGGAGTGTGCAAATCCATCGGCAAACGTTACGGACAGCTGCCTCGTATGGCCCTAAGCTATGATGCTGCTTTTTTAGCTCTGCTTCTTGAGTCAATTGGCGAAGCACATGATACACCAACTCAGGAACACTGTATAGCCCATCCATTCATCAAGAAGAAAACTATTATTAGAAACTCTGCCATCGATTATGCAGCAGATGTCATGCTTATTCTGGCGTGGTACAAGCTTCTTGATGACGCCAAGGATGAGGGTAAGCTTTATGCAAAAGCCACTATGATTCTTCTTAAAAGGATTTACAAAAGGTTGGCAAGGCGACACCCTGCACTTTGCGAAGGCATTGCTAAGCATTTAGCTGAACTTTCGCTACTGGAAAAGGAAAAATGCCCGAGCATAGACATGGCCGCTGAAGCTTTTTCTAAAATCATGGAAGTCATTTTTGTTGAAGGCATTAAGGCCGTAAGCGAAGATGCAGATGATGATGTTTGCAGTCTTTACGGTACCATTGGCTACCACATTGGCAAGTGGGTTTACCTCATCGATGCTGTGGATGATATCGAAGAGAACATCAAGACAGGTTCATACAACCCCCTGATTTACAGATTTGATTTCAACGATAAAAACGAGACTGCAGCTCAATTCAGAGAGCGCATAGAAGAAGACCTCAAATTCAATCTGTATCACTATTTGGCCATGATCGGTAATTGCCTTGGCGCCCTTGATATTAAAAAAAATAAGGGTATAATAGAAAATGTAATATACTTCGGCCTCAACAGAAAAACCGAAGAAATTATCGCACAAACTGATCCCGATAAAAGGATCTAAATATAATAACAGTTATTAAAAAAGGAGTAAATTATGAATCCATATGAAGTATTGGGAATTTCTGAAAACGCTTCAGAAGAAGAGATTAAGAAAGCCTATAAAGAGCTGGTAAAGAAGTACCATCCTGACAAGTATCAGAACAATCCTTTAGCTGATTTAGCTGAAGAAAAGCTTCAGGAAGTAAACGAAGCTTACGATATGCTGATGAAAAAGAGCAATGCTTCCGGTTATAACTACGGATATGGTGGTGATAACGGCGGTAACAGCGGAACTCCTGATTACATGCAGGTAAGACGCTATATCGACCAAAATAAATTGCGTGACGCTGAATGGATCCTTAATGAAACAAGAGACAGAAGTGCCGAATGGTTCTTCCTGGCAGGAATGGTTTCTTACAAGAAGGGCTGGTATGACGATGCCAGAAATAAGCTTCAGACCGCAGCAGAAATGGATCCGAGCAATATGGAATACAGCCAAGCTTATGGTCGTATCATTAATATGGGCGGCCAGTTCCAGAATCAGGCTTATGGTAGAGGCTACAACCAGCAGGGTAACGATGATCTTTGTTGCCAGGCTCTTCAGTGCTATATCTGCATGGACTGTTGCTGTGACTGCATTTAATTTAGGCCATTGGGGATATGAGAAATGAAAAACAATAAAACTTTTAAGTTGGCGCTGGGCGGTATATGCCTGGCTCTTACTTTAATATTTATGTTTGCCGGTTCCATCGCGCCCGGCATTGAACTTACCTTGTTCACCATCAGCTCACTTTTCGTAGCCGTAATGATTATCGAATCGGGTCTCAGCGGAGGAATTCTCCTATATGTAGCCGCTGTGGTACTGGGAATAATCCTTGTTCCCAATAAGGTTGCCTTAATTCCATACGCATTTTTGTTTGGTTATTATGGCATTTTCAAGTACTTTGTTGAAAAGATAAAGACAGGCTCAGGTCAGCTCATTATCAAAGTGATTTTCTTCACAGCAATCCTATCAATTGGCTTGCTTGGTTTCAAAGAGCTTCTTCTGGGAGCTATAGACCTTCCGGATTTTCCTGTAGCCGTGCTGATTATAATAGGCGTAATCTTCATGATTCTTTATGACTACATATACACGCTGGCAATCAACCTTTATCTAACTAAAGTTAAAGGCAAAGGCATGGACAATTTTAAATTAAGCTAAAAAGCAAAAAACAGCAGGGCTTTCATCTTACAGATGATCACCCTGCTATTTTTATATGTTTTATACCCCTTTTACATTTGTTGTCTTATCGACCATTCCTACTTGGTCATATTCCTACTTGGTTCTAAACAACAGCTTTTCGCCATCGCTATCAATCACCACATCATCACCATCATCGATATTGCCTCTGATGATTTCACCTGCCAGCTCTGTTTCTATGTTCCTTTGTAGGAATCTCTTTACAGGTCTTGCCCCATATGCCGGTTCATAGCTTTCCCTTGCAATAAAACGTTCTGCTTCTTCAGTAAGAGTTAGTGTTATCTCTCTTTCTTCCAGGCGCTTCTCGATATCCTTTAATGCCAACCTTATAATATTAACAATCTGACTTTCGGTAAGCGGCGAGAAGACTACTATATCATCAATTCTGTTAAGAAACTCAGGTCTGAAATACTCCTTAGTTTCAGCTTCAACCTTCTGCTTCACCTCTTCTCCTACACTCCCATCTTCCTTGATGCCATCTATAAGGAAACTGCTTCCTATGTTGGAAGTCATGATTACTATAGTATTTTTGAAGTCGACTGTTCTGCCTTGATTGTCAGTCAATCTACCGTCATCCAAAAGTTGCAGTAAAATATTAAACACGTCAGGATGAGCCTTTTCTATTTCGTCAAAGAGAATAACGCTATATGGTTTTCTTCTTACAGCCTCTGTCAGCTGACCACCTTCGTCATAACCAACATATCCCGGAGGAGCTCCAACAAGTCTTGATACGGAATGCTTTTCCATATACTCTGACATGTCTATACGCACCATGTTCCTTTCAGAGTCGAAGAGCGCCTCGCTCAAAGCCTTTGCAAGTTCTGTTTTTCCAACACCTGTCGGCCCGAGGAATATAAATGATCCTATAGGTCTCTTTTCATCTTTTAGTCCCGCTCTTGCTCTGAGAACTGCTTCTGCTACCGCCTTGACTCCGTCTTCCTGACCAATTACTCTCTTATGAAGAATTTCTTCAAGCTTAAGCAGCTTTTCTTTTTCGCTTTCCACCAGCTTACTTACAGGAATTCCTGTCCAGCCGGAAATAACTTCTGCAATTTCTTCTTCAGTTACTTCTTCTTTAAGAAGTCTTGCCTCTTTCGCTTCTTCTGCCTTCTCTTCTTCAATTTCCAGCTTTCTCTCGAGATCAGGCAAAGTGCCATATTTCAGCTGTGCCAGTTTTTCCAGATTATAGTTACGCTCAGCTTCTTCCATCTCATGCTTCACATCTTCTATTTGCTGTTTCACTGCTTTTACTTCCGTAATAGCCTTTTTTTCGCCTTCCCACTGAGCACGCATAGAATTACTTTCATCTTTCAGCTGAGACAGTTCCATTTCCAAGGCTTCCAGTCGTCCTTTTGAAGCATTATCTTTTTCTCTGCCAAGGGCTTGCTTTTCTATTTCCAGCTGCATGATTTTTCTCGAAATTTCATCAAGTTCTGCAGGCATGCTATCTATCTCTGTTCTGATTCTTGCCGCAGCCTCATCCATTAAGTCAATTGCCTTGTCCGGTAAGAATCTATCGCTTATATATCTTTCCGAAAGAGTTGCACATGCAATTAATGCATTGTCTGTAATTCTCACTCCATGATGAATTTCAAATCTTTCCTTGAGACCCCTGAGTATAGAAATAGTATCTTCAACTGATGGCTGATCCACCAGTACTTTCTGGAACCTTCTTTCAAGGGCAGCATCTTTTTCAATATATTTTCTATATTCATCTAAAGTAGTTGCTCCGATGCAATGAAGTTCTCCTCTTGCCAGCTTTGGTTTAAGAAGGTTTCCTGCATCCATGGCACCTTCAGTTTTACCGGCACCTACAATGTTATGGATTTCATCTATAAACAGAATTATTCTTCCTTCGGATTTTTCTATTTCATTGAGAACAGCCTTCAGTCTTTCTTCAAATTCCCCTCTGAACTTAGCACCTGCAATGAGCGCTCCCATATCCAATGCAAATATAGTTTTATCCTTAAGACCTTCCGGAACATCTCCGTTGAGAATTCTCTGTGCCAAACCCTCAACGACTGCTGTCTTACCAACACCCGGTTCACCAATCAGCACAGGATTATTTTTCGTTCTTCTGGAAAGGATCTGTATTGTATGTCTGATTTCACCATCTCTGCCGATTACAGGATCCAGCTTACCTTCTCTCGCCATTTCCACAAGATCTCTTCCGTATTTATTTAGTGCATCGTAATTTTCTTCAGGATTTTGACTAGTCACTCTCTGATTACCCCTAACTTTATTTAAGGCTCCAAGGAATTTATCCTTGTTTATGCCGTAGCGTTTAAAGATACTTGCTGACGGAGAATTTCTCTCATCAAGCAAAGCCATATATAAGTGTTCTACACTGATATATTCATCTTTTAGTTTCTGCGCAATTTTCTCTGCTGATATAAAAAGCTGCTGAAGTCTTCTTGTCGAATACATGCTATCTGCGCTTCCTGTCACCTTAGGAAGCTTATCAATCTCAGTTTGAATTGCACCAATAATTTCACCTGTATTCACTTCCATGAATTTCAGAAGTTTAGGAATAAGGCCATCTTTCTGCATAAGTAATGCAAGGTGAAGATGTTCTCCATCTATCTGTTGATGTCCTTCCTCTATGGCAATGTTTTGACAATCAATTATAGCCCCCTGAGCATTTTGTGTGTACTTTTCAATATTCATTATCTAACCTCCATGTGAACCAATTATTTCGGCTCTTGTTATATTTTCCCTCTCTGAAAGTATTTTAACCCCCTAATATGCATAAGTCAACAACTTTTTGGCACTCACCTTTATAGAGTGCTAACAAAAACTTTGTAAAACAAAAGGCCTCACTATCGGAAGCCTTAATTGTTTAATACACTATACTATGTAAGAAGTCTATAGTACCTTGAAATCTTCCATATCTATTTGTCTTCCTGAATTTCTTTCTTTTAATGCATCAACTACAGCTGTATACATTTTCTTTGTAACCGGATATTTGATAATACAAATCAAAGAAGCTGTCATAAATATGGCCGGAATAACAGAAAAGCTCATATTGATCCAAAACAGTGCTCTTTCCGTTTGAGTTGCTGCTTCACCTACAAATCCCGAGAAATTCAATATCAAGCCTACAATTTGCAGCCCCACTGCATTAGCTATAGACTCTGAGAGGGATTGGAGAGAAATAACCAGTCCACCTCTTCTCTTATTATTAACCAGCTCATCCACTTCACAAACATCATAAATCATTGAAGGAACAAGCTGCCAATAGGCTATGCTACCCAATGAATATCCTATTGAGAATACAACTATTTCAAATGCAGTATTTACTCCCAGAAGTCCAAGACCTCCCATTATAATAATTGAAATAGTCATTCCTATTATAAAAGTAGTTCGTTTATCAGTTAATTTACACGCCGGTCCAATAAAAGGAACAAATGCTACTGATGCAAAAGTTAAAAACAGCATTACTATCGTGATTATATTAGCGGACATTTCCAGGTTAAATGTAAAGTAGTACATACGTACTGAAGAAAACATCGCATATGCTATTAAGTAAAACACACTTGCACCGATTATGCATACTGCAGTTTTGAGCCTAAGAATATTAAAGTAATTCTTAAGCATATCAACTGACTTAAAGCAAAGAATTTTTATTATAGAATCCTTATTATCCTTTCCTATGTTTGATGCTACCTTTTTAACTTTAGTTCTATTAGCAGAATCAGTCCTAAATTCAATTTCGTGTTGGTCTTTAATCGTTGCACCGCCAATAAATATACAAAGACCGCAGATTACACCACAAGCAATACCTGTTACCATCCAGCCTCCTGAGAGAGAAATTCCGATAGCCATAAGTTTATCAACTACAATATTAGGTAATACAAGACCAATAGCCATTCCTATTGTGCAGAAGAAATATGCATATCCTCTAAGAGCAGTTCTCTCATCATAGTCCTGAGTGAGTTCAGCTCCCCAAGATAAATAAGGTACATAAAAAACAGCGTATGAAGTCCAGAACATAACAAGCATAAACCCATAATATACAGGTGCAAGCCCATGTTCTGAACCAATATTAGTAAAAAACAAGCTTGTGAAAACCATCAATGGGATAGATGCGATCAAAATATATGGCTTTCTCTTACCGTACTTAGTAACAGTATTATCAGATACGTAACCTATTACAGCTCCACATAAAGTTTCCCATACGGCACCAATAGCCGTTATAGTCCCTGCAACAGCTGGATTAATTCCTACTACAGTAGTTAAAAAGAATATCCCAAATGTACCAATTATTCCATATAATCCTGCTTCACCCATCCCGATAAAGCCATATAGCATTTTTGTTTTAACTTTCATATTTTTCACCCATCAATTAAAAAAAACCGGATTCATAAGAATCCGGTTGAGTTTGGTGATCCCACGGGGAATCGAACCCCGGTTACCGCCGTGAAAGGGCGGTGTCTTGACCGCTTGACCATGGGACCAAAATAAGCGGCAACGTCCTGCTTTCCCAGGCGGTCTCCCACCAAGTATCATCAGCGCTGAAGAGCTTAACTTCTGTGTTCGGTATGGGAACAGGTGTATCCTCTTCGCTATAGTCACCGCATATTGACTGAATAAAATTCGGTAAGGC
>JAZUBM010000090.1:0-15541 GCA_045638485.1 Lentihominibacter sp.
ATAGTATTTCCTTCATCGATGAGTGCCACAGTCTGCTCTACCTGTGTCTTTTTCAGCTGAAATTCTGCTGCGAGGATTTCAATTATATTCATTTATGCCGCTACTCCTTTTGCTTCAATTTTTCGTTGATAAAATAATCCAGATCTCCGTCCATTACTGCCTGAACATTTCCCACTTCCGCATTGGTTCTGTGGTCCTTAACCATGGTGTATGGATGGAATACATATGATCTGATTTGGCTTCCCCATGTGATTTGGTTGTAGTCTCCTTTAAGTTCCTTAATGGATTCCTTTTCTTCCTGTTCCTTCAGCTCAATCAGCTTTGACATGAGCATTTTCATGGCGTATTCCCTGTTTTGCATCTGGGAACGCTCATTCTGACATGTAACTACAATATGGGTTGGCAAGTGGGTAATTCTTACTGCCGAGTCTGTCATATTAACATGCTGACCACCGGCTCCACTTGCTCTGTAAGTATCGATTCGAATGTCTTCCGGATTGATTTCGATGTTAGTATCGAATTCAATTTCCGGAGTAACATCCAGTGATGCGAAAGACGTATGTCTTCTGCCTGATGAATCGAATGGTGATATTCTAACCAGTCTGTGAACGCCTTTTTCGTTCTTAAGGTATCCATATGCATAATCTCCCTCTACTAGAAGAGTGGCGCTCTTGATACCTGCTTCTACGTCATCGTTCATATCCATCAGCTTAGCTTTAAATCCACGTTTTTCACACCATCTGGTGTACATTCTGAAAATCATCTCTGCCCAGTCCATGGCCTCTGTTCCGCCGGATCCTGCATGGACTGAAATGATAGCATTATTCTTATCGTATTTGCCATCAAGCAAAGTCTTCAGCTTAAGGCTTTCCAGGTCTTTTTCCAAAGCATCTGTTGCCTCTTTTGCTTCTTCAGCCATCAGCTCTGCTTCCTCAAGTTCTCCCGAGCCTTCTGCTTCTTCAGCCATTTCCAGCATAACTTCCAAGTCTTCCAGCCTTTCCTTCAGACCGTTAAACTCCCCAATGGCGTTTTCCAGGGACTTCTTCTCTTTCATTATTTTCTGTGCCTTTTCCTGGTCATCCCAGAAGTTCGGCACTGTAATTTGTTCTTCTATTTTAGACAGCTCTGCTTCAAGCCCTGCAGGATCAAGAGATTCCCCTGCTTCTTTCAGCATCGTCTGCAAAGCCGGCAGCTGCCCTTTTATTTGATCTAGCAATATCATAGATTAACATCCTTCTTTTAACTCTCGCGGCCACAGCAATGCTTATATTTCTTACCGGAACCGCATGGACACTGATCGTTTCTACCCACCTTCGGAGTTTCTCTTCTTACAGTTTCAGGTTTTCTTCTTTCTCTTTCAGGAATCTGCTGCTGAGCAGGCATATCTCCACCCACTGCAACCGGTTTGTCAGCAAATTCTTCCTTATGGCTTTCTCCGCTACCCATTACGTTTTTTCTTTCTGTAGTAGTCTGAACGGTTACGCTATAGCAAGCCTTTACGAAGTCTTCCTTGATGGAGTTAACCATCAGTTCAAACATATCGAAACCTTCCTGTGCATAAGCGCCTGCAGGATCCTGTCCGCCGAGACCTCTAAGACCGATACCGCTCTTCAGCTGATCCATAGCATCGATATGATCCATCCACTTGTTGTCTACGATTCTGATGAGAATCATACGCTCAACTTCACGGAGCTTATCTATGCCGATTTCTTCTTCCTTCTTCTGATAAAGAAGTTCGAAGTTTTCATAGAGCTTTTCCTTCAGGCTGTTTTCATCCATATCAGCCATATCTTCTTCGCTGAATACCACTGGTTTGAAGTCAGGTGTTATCTTCTTAAGACCCTTGTTCATAGTCTCGAAGTCCCACTCTTCAGGATACTTTGATGCTACTACAATTGGATCTACAACTTCATCAATCAGCTGTTTAGTCATGGATGTAACATCTTCTCTGAGATTTTCTCCGAAAAGAACTCTCTTACGTTCTCCGTAGATAATTTCACGCTGCTTGTTCATAACATTATCATATTGGAGTACGTATTTTCTTATGCCAAAGTTTTTTCCTTCAACCTTCTTCTGAGCATTTTCGATCTGCTTAGTGATCATTCCTGCTTCGATGGCTTCATCTTCTTCAACGCCGAGTCTCTGAACCATGTTCTGCATTCTTTCGCCGCCAAAGAGTCTCATCAGTTCATCCTGCATACTGAGACAGAACTGTGTCTGACCCGGGTCTCCCTGTCTTCCGGAACGGCCTCTAAGCTGGTTGTCGATACGTCTTGACTCGTGTCTTTCCGTACCTACTATGCAAAGTCCACCTAAGCTTCTAACCTTTTCCTGCTCTTCACGTCTTTCTTCTTTATACTTTTCGTGAAGCTTTCGGAATTCTTCACGTGCCTTGAGCAGTTCAGGATCATCACTCTGCACGAAGCTTGTAGCGAATGCGATTGCCTCATCATCATATCCGTTCTTAGCCATTTCTCTCTTGGCTTCAAATTCCGGATTTCCTCCCAGGATGATGTCTGTACCTCTACCTGCCATATTTGTTGCAATTGTAATAGCTCCAAGTCTGCCTGCTTCTGCGATAATCTGAGCTTCCTTTTCATGCTGCTTCGCATTGAGCACGTTATAATTCTTAATGCCGCGCTTTCTAAGAGCGTTGGCAATCATTTCTGATTTTTCGATTGAAATAGTACCTACGAGAACCGGTTGCCCCTTCTTATGAGCTTCTTCAACCATATCTACGATGGACTTATATTTACCGCGTTCTGTAGCATAAACAGCGTCCTGCAGATCCTGTCTTACTACAGGCTTATTTGTAGGGATAACTACTACGTCCATATTATA
The DNA here is from genome assembly GCA_045638485.1 of Lentihominibacter sp. Taxonomy (GTDB): domain Bacteria; phylum Bacillota; class Clostridia; order Peptostreptococcales; family Anaerovoracaceae; genus Lentihominibacter. Next base: position 2,842 of record JAZUBM010000090.1, read on the forward strand.
AATATCTCTGAATTCGCCTTCTTCTGTCTTAGCTGTACCTGTCATACCTGCTAGCTTCTGATACATTCTGAAGTAGTTCTGCAGAGTGATAGTAGCTAAAGTCTTAGATTCAGATCTAACCAAAACGTTTTCCTTAGCTTCAATAGCCTGGTGGAGTCCGTCGCTATATCTTCTTCCGAACATAAGACGTCCTGTGAATTCGTCTACGATTACGATTTCTCCGTCTCTAACGATGTAATCCACGTCGCGTTTCATCATGTTTCTAGCCTTGAGGGCCTGAAGTACGTGATGGTTAATTTCCATGTTTTCAGGGTCTGAGAAGTTTTCAACACCGAAGTACTTTTCACACTTTTCAACACCAAGGTCTGTCAGGGCAATCTGCTTGTCCTTTTCTTCGATAGTGAAGTCAGCTTCTTCGCCTTCCTTGAGAGTTCTTACGAAACCATCGGCCTTTTTATACATGTCCGTAGATTTGTCGCCTCTGCCTGAAATGATAAGCGGTGTTCTTGCTTCATCGATAAGGATGGAGTCAACTTCGTCTATGATTGCAAAGTTCAGTTCTCTCTGCATCATGGCTTCTTTGTAAACCACCATATTGTCTCTCAGGTAGTCAAAACCGTATTCATTATTTGTTCCGTAAGTGATATCGGCCTGATATGCTGCTCTTCTTTCTTCTTCGGAAATTCCATGAATAACACATCCAACAGTAAGGCCTAGGAATGTATATAGCTTACCCATCCATTCCATGTCTCTCTTTGCCAGATAATCATTCACTGTTACTACGTGAACGCCTTTTCCTTCGAGCGCATTGAGGTATGCAGGAAGTGTTGCTACCAGTGTCTTACCTTCCCCTGTCTTCATTTCGGAAATTCTTCCCTGGTGAAGAACGATACCACCGATTACCTGCACATAGAAATGCTTCATACCCAAGCTTCTCCATGCCCCTTCTCTACATACTGCAAAAGCTTCCGGCAAAATATCGTCCAAAGTTTCCCCATTCTTAAGACGTTCCTTGAATTCTGCTGTTTTTTCACGAAGCTGATCATCTGTTAATGCCTGCATCGCTTCGTCATATTCCATTACCTTGTCTGCAATTTTGGAGATTTTCTTAACTTCTTTTTCATTGAGATCCCCAAAGATTTTTTCCATTAAACCCATAATATTCCCCTTTCTTATTCTTTATCATTTTTATCTCTAACCGCGAGATTAATTTCAATAGCTTTTCTATCGTCAGCTTTCGTTACTCTTCCTTTGAATTTCTTGCCATCGATTGTAGTCTCAAAGGTATCGCCCTTCTTAGGCAATCTATCCAGCTCCAATACTACCCATCCGTTTACAGTAACTACATCCAGCTCTTCGTCAACATCAAAGTAGTCAAATACCTTAGCGAGATTTGCACTGCACTTTACTCTGAAGCTACCGTTTTGAAGCGGCATAATATCCTTAGAGATAACAGCGTCATGCTCATCATAGATTTCGCCAACCAATTCTTCGATGATATCTTCCATGGTAACCAGGCCTTCAGTACCGCCATATTCATCTATAACAATGGCCATATGAGTTTTAACCTGCTGCATTTTCTTAAGCAGGTCAGATATTTTAATTACAGTACTTACGAATACTACAGGCGTTACATAATCCACAATATTCTTATTTGTTCCAACGATATGATTATGGAAATCCTTTTGGTTGATAACACCTATTATTTTATCTATTTCTTCCTCATAAACAGGAAGTCTTGAGAATCCTGTCGTCTTGAAAATTTCAGCCAGTTCATCCTTAGGACAATCGATATCGATTGCTTCCATTTCAGGACGCGGTGTCATTACTTCTTCTGCAGTAAGCTCATAGAATTCGATGGCATTCTGAATCAGCTCGCTATGCATCTTTTCAATGCCGCCACCTTCTTCTGCTTCTTCTACCATGGTGAGGATTTCATCTCCTGTAATCTTCTCACTTTCATCCAGCTTGAACACTTTTGCTATGAAGCATTTCCAAACGGTGAATATAAAGTTAACAGGTGTGAGCAGTGTCATGAAAAACTTCAAAAGCGGTGCCGAGAATTTTGAAAAGCTTTCCGGCTTTTCTTTAGCTATGTTCTTTGGTGTTATTTCTCCAAAAATAAGTACAACAATTGTTATTACAACTGTCGCCAGCGTAGCACCGTAATCACCGAATAAACTTATAAACAGGACTGTCGCTATAGAAGTCATGCTTATATTTACTATGTTGTTTCCCACCAGTATAGTTGTGAGGAGTTTGTCATATTTCTCCGACAGCTTTAGTACGTTTTCTGCCTTACGATCTCCATCGCCTGCCATGCTCTTAAGTCTTATCTTATTTACCGAAGTAAAAGCAGTTTCCGTTGCCGAAAAATATGCTGAAAAAAGTATTAAAATCACTATGACGATAATGTCGCCGATAATGTCTCCATTCATTGATGCGAGCCTCCTTAAAGGATATAGTTCATGCAATATATCATAATATATCAGTATACCTTATTTTACCTAAAATTGAAATACAAAAAACTCAAAAACCCGGCCTTCCGCCGGGTTTCCGATAAGGCATTTTGCCCTTTGCAATCTATTGTATTTCCAACATTTATGCTTCCATTGCCTTTAACGCAGCAGCCTTCTCCGCAGACCTTCTTTCCATCACTGCTTCGTACTCTTCATCTGTCATTTCAGTCATTGAAATTCCTGTAAATCCATAGAATATGGACACCAAAGGATTTACCCAGCAAAGTATTGCATACGGAGCATATCCTCCGGCCCCCCACTGCGGACACTGAAGGAAGCTTGACATAGTTGCTCCGCAAGTATTCCAAGGAATAAAGTTTGATGTAAGTGTTCCCGAGTCTTCCAGACATCTGGACAGATTCTTAGGTGCCAGTTTTCTGTCTTCGAAGGCTTCCTTATACATTCTTCCCGGAAGGATAATTGCCAAGTACTGGTCGCAACACAGAATATTTACTATCAAGCAAGAAAGAATTGTTATGGTTACCAGTCCTCCTCTTGTGCCTCTTGCCAGTTTGAGAAGTGCACCTGCTATGGATCCCATCATTCCGGTACAGTCAACAATACCGCCAAATACCATAGCACACATAATAAGTGATATGGTCCACATCATACCTTGGCCACCGCCTGTGGAAAGAAGTCCTGCAACTGTTTGAATTACTTCATCGGCACCTTCTGCCACTTCAACTGATATACCATAGTTTAAGTAATTTGGTATTTCTGCAAGAGAGTTGCCCTGCATTGGGAAGAACGGAAATCCCAGAGCAACCCCACCAATCAATGCAGGAAGCGCCGGTAATTTAAGTGCTACGGCAGCTATAACAAAGAGTGGCGGAATTAAACAAAGTACGCTTACATTATAGTTGTCTTCTATAAATCCCAAAATTGTATCGATTGTCGCAGTATCAACAGTAGTTGAATGTTCGCCGAAAAATCCCATTACAAGATATGCTATCAATGCGATTACCAGAGATGGTCCGGTCGTCCATATCATATGTTTTACATGGTCAAATAATGTTGATCCTGCTACAGCAGGTGCCAGGTTAGTTGTGTCTGACAGAGGCGACATCTTATCTCCAAAATATGCACCTGATACAACAGCACCGGCTGTCATCGCTGCAGGAAATCCCAGCGCTGTTCCTACACCGACAAGAGCTACACCCATGGACCCGGCTGTTGACCAGGACGAACCTGTTGCCAGCGATACTATTGAGCACAGCAGGCAAGCAGTAAATAAGAATACCGACGGCGCAATGACCTTGATACCGAAGTACATCATCGATGGTATTACTCCACCCGCCATCCATGACCCAAGCATCAGGCCAACAACCGCCAGAATCAATATAGCCTGCATAGTTCTGTCTATGGCTGCCAGTATGCCTTGTTCCATGACCTTCCATTTCCATCCGTTGGCCATAGCCACTAAGGCTCCAAAAGCTCCGGCAAGCACAAGTGCCACATGCGCTTCTCCTGCAGATGACTTCATTACTCCCCAGAAAATGAGAAGTATCATGACAACCATAACAAGTACGCATTGCCACATAGGAATTTTTCTACCCATAATAAATCCCCCTTTTATTAAATTAAATAAGAGCATAAAAATACCGTTGTACTATATGTATATTCTCCTTGTCCCAAAATAGAACATCATTAAATATTTTTTGACCGGCAATTTCCTGCAAAAAACAACAAAAAACCCAAAAGCCCGGGTGGTGACCGGGCCTTTGAGTTTACTCATTCAGCTTGGAAGAGTGATATCTTCCGTTATATATGAAAGCTTATTAAGCTTCCATTGCCTTTTCAGCAGCAGCCTTAGCAGCTTCTCTAGCTTCAAGAACTGCAGCGTATTCTTCATCAGTCATTTCTACCATTGAAATTCCGGTGAATCCATAGAATATTGAAATGATAGGGTTGATGTAGTTAAGGAAAGCAAATGGAGCGTATCCGCCTGCACCCCACTGTGGGCACTGGACGAAGCTTGACATTGTAGCTCCGCAAGTATTCCAAGGGATGAAGTTTGAAGTGAGTGTACCGGAGTCTTCCAGACATCTTGACAGGTTCTTTGGAGCCAGTTTTCTGTCTTCGAAAGCTTCCTTGTACATTCTACCAGGCAGGATGATTGCCAGGTACTGGTCGCAGCAAAGCAGGTTGATGATGATGCAGGAGAAGATAGTAACTGTTACCAGTCCGCCTCTTGTTCCCTTAGCAAGCTTCAGCAGAGCGCCTGCGATTGATCCCATCATTCCTGTGCAGTCTACGATACCACCAAATACCATAGCACACATGATGAGGGAGATTGTCCACATCATTCCCTGTCCACCGCCTGTTGACAGCAGTCCAGCTACTTCTTCGATTACTGCGCTTGCGCCTTCAGGAACTTCTGCTTCGATACCATAGTTCAAGAAGTTAGGGATTTCCTGAAGTGAGTTACCCTGCATAGGGAAGAATGGGAAGCCAAGTACAACGCCACCGATAAGAGCAGGCAGTGCAGGCAGTTTCAGTGCTACTGCAGCGATTACGAAGATTGGTGGAATCAGGCACAGAATGCTTACATTGTAGCTATCTGAGATGAATGCCAGGATTGTGTCGATAGTTGCTGTGTCAGCATTAGCTGAGTGATCGCCAGCGAATCCGAGGATCAAATAGATGATTTCTGCGATAACCCATGCAGGACCTGTAGTCCAAATCATGTGCTTGATGTGATCGAACAGGTTTGATCCTGCTACTGCAGGAGCCAGGTTAGTTGTATCTGACAGAGGTGACATCTTGTCTCCGAAGTATGCGCCTGATACTACAGCACCGGCAGTCATAGCTACAGGATAACCAAGAGCAACACCTACACCACAGAGAGCAACACCCATTGAACCGGCTGTTGACCATGATGAACCAGTTGCCAGTGATACGATTGAGCACAGCAGACATGCTGTGAACAGGAAGATTGAAGGTGAGATTACCTTAATACCGAAGTACATCATTGAAGGGATAACGCCGCCGGCCATCCATGAACCGAGCATTAAACCTACAACAGCCAGGATCAGGATTGCCTGCATTGTTCTGTCGATAGCTGACAGGATGCCCTGTTCCATAACCTTCCATTTCCAACCATTAACCATTGCTACTAAAGCAGCGAATGCTCCAGCGAGAACCAGTGATACGTGTGCTTCACCAGCTGAGGACTTCATAACGCCCCAGAAGATGAGAACTACCATTACCACCATTACGAGGATACATTGCCACATAGGAATTTTTTTACCCATAATAATTCCTCCTCACTAATATAAATGAAATAAATTACTCTTACATTCTAGTAGTTTCGACAATTTATACAATCGAACTAGGGTGCGAAATTAGTATTATTAAGTCTAGCACCTAAGTATTAGACCTTTCTAATTCCAAACTAATACTCCCATTTATAGATTTTTAATACTCTTTATGGAATTATTTTTCATTTATCTTTTGCTATTATATTTTCATAATTTAATTAAGGAGGGGGAACTTAATGCCATGAACACGTTAGAGATAAAAAAATATTTCGGTTCTCATCACGAAGCAGAAATAGCAGCTATGCTAAATGACAATGCCAATATCTTAGAGAATATTAAATTAAAAAACCCAAGAATCACTTTGATATTATCAATTTTTCTCGGGATGTTTGGCATAGATAGACTGTATCAGAGCGGAGTAAAAGTTTTCTTATGTAAGTTGGGTATGCTTTTGTTCTCATTGGGAACATGGTGGCTGGTGGACATAGGTTACAGCATCAAAATGACCCAAGATATCAACTACAATAAGCTTTTAGCCTCTAATACATAATTTTTAAGGAAACACAATTACATTCATCATAATAAAATGCACCTAATCAAATCTGATTCTTACGTCACATCAAATCCTCTTCATGGTGCATTTTATTTTGTCCTTCTATTTTATATTTTCACCGGTGCCGTAGTCCCACACCTGTTGTATCATATGCCCAATGTTACCTTCTCCCGCAAAACGTTCCAAATCAAAAAAGTCTTCTTCTACAGATAGCCAATACAATGGATGATCTTCAGGAATAAGCTCAACATCCTTCTCCAACACACCTACATAAACTTCCACATAGCACTTTTGGTTATAGTAGTTAAAATCCATCATATGGGAAAGCTCTACATCCTCTTCTTTGATTCCCGTTTCTTCATAAAGCTCTCGGTACGCAGCGTGAAAGCCATCTTCTCCCACATCTATCTTTCCACCTACCAGATTGAACTTTCCTTCGTAAGGGTCCCAAAGACGCTTACAGCACAATACGTGTTTTTCATCTTTATCAAATATCATTATGCAGTTATACCCTTGCATATTTTCCACCCCACTTCTTGACGGAACAAACCAATTCATATAGAATCTTATTGTAGATGCGATTATATCGCCAATTACATTATAACATACATAAGGAGATTGTAATCATGAATGCTTCCAGAACTATGCATCTGTTTGTTTTAGGTTGCGGCATCGGCTGTGTATTGTTTTCGTTTTTCGTAAAACTCGGAAACGTATCATCCGTAGAGCCTTCGAAGTGGTTTATTCCACTGATTTTGGGAATAGTTTTTCTCATTTGGGAATGGTTGGTCAACAAAAAATAAATTTAACCTGCTCAACAATGAGCAGGTTTTTTATTTGTCATTTATAACCAATTCACGCTATTTTCACTTAGCTAAGTAACGCCAAGAATTTTCCCATCATCCCGATTGCCAATAAAATACCAATAGCAATCAAGAAAAGACCACATACCAAATTGATAGCTCGATAATTTTTCTTTATCCAGTCAAATGCTGATTTTAGCTGATCTATCAACAACGCGCTGATAATGAACGGAATCCCCAGGCCTACAGAATATGCCAGAAGCATCATCATTCCTGCCACAGCTTGCCCCTGCTGAGATGCCAACATAAGAGCCGATCCTAAAAAAGCACCCACACAAGGTGTCCATCCAATGGAAAACACCAATCCAAATACAAATGCTGATAAAAAACTCATGTTGCCGGTTTCCACACGCCTATTGATACCTGCGAACAATTTGATTTTTAAAACACCCAGATAGTTTAAGCCGAACAGAATTACTATACCGCCTGTAACAATATTTACAGCAGTCTGATATTCCTTCAAGAAGCCCCCTGCTGTTCCTGCCACCATACCAAGCACTACAAAAACAATGGTAAATCCAAGCACAAATCCTACAGCATTAGCCAATGTCCTTTTAATTTCGCGTTCTCCACCTCCTGCAAAATACGAAATGTATATAGGCAGCATAGGCAGTATACAAGGCGATATAAAGGTCACTATTCCCTCTAAAAACGAAATTATATATTGCATCCTTCTTCCCTCTTAATCCCTTTTGCTCATCTATGCTTGCTTCCAAAAGAGCATGTTGTCTATGAATTCAACTGTAAGCCTTCCCGAATCCTTAAGCCATGCTAAGTAAGATCTTACTGTACTTCCTATCAATGCATGCTGTTCAAATGTCATTACCAGCTCATAATCGGTAAACAGATTCTGAAGTATGGCTTCGAAATTGATCGGTTCACTGCATATTTCAACTATTTTTTCAGCTACTTCATTTACTTTATTTATATTATACTGAGCCAGTTCTGAAACATCTTCTCTAGGTTCAGTATGGGATGGTACAAACAGCTTAGCTTTCATATCCTTCACCTTTTCCAAAGTATCTAGATATGCAGCTACATCGTAAATAAATCCTATCTTGTATTTATCGATAGTTTCCTTACCTGACAGGCAATCTGCCAAATAAACAACATCATCCGGCGTTCTAAATCCAACCATATCAAAGAAGTGTCCCGGTAAATCGATGATTTCCCATCCATCAGGAATATCTCCGGCTGTCAGAGACTTCGCCTCGCTAGGCTGTGCCATTATAAACTTATGCTTTAAATCCTTCGGAGCGTATCCTCCGTAAAGCAGAGCCGGTTCTAAAATAGTATGATTCGTAAAGTCGCACTCTATGCCGGGAGCATAGATGTCGCATCCTGTCTGCGACTGAAGGTACTTATTACCGCCTATATGATCTGCGTTGGAATGGGTATTATAAATTGCCTTTAACTCCCATCCGTTAGTCTCGATGACTTTCTTGATTTTTCTCCCGGCATCTTTATCATTACCGCTATCGATCAAACAAACTTCTTTATCGTTGAGCTTCACCAGACCGATTTTAGCCGGACTTTGAATGTAATAACAGTTATCGGATACTTGTATTAATTCGTACATGTTGTTTCCCTCATCTTTCGGAATATTTGTTTACCAATCCCCAAGCGATCGCAGCAAAACCTGCCAGAACTATTATCATTACAAAAGTGCTCGTATAAGCGCCTCCTGATTTATCAATGAGATAGCTGGATACCATCGGGCCAATTATGGCCGCTGGTATCAATGAGAAATTGCATATGCTGAAATTTGCAGGGAAGAACTTTGGTCCAAACTCTTTATGTATAAATGCAGAGCTGAGTGTAGGTGTCCCTCCGTAACCCAAACCTGAAAACAGGAGTCCGACAATTATTACTGTAGCTCCAACCGAACTTCCGAGCAGAAGCAGAACGCCGGCAATACATACAAATCCAACATTAAGAATCATTGAAACTTTTCGACCATATCTATCGAAAAGTTCTCCTATGAATACTCTTCCTACACCGTTACAAACGGATACTATAAGACCCAGAACTGCCGGTGCACCAAAAGCAACAGCTATTGAAGCGGCGTTGTTTATTACCAAAAGACCTGCCGAGTTCAGCAGAATACACCAAATTACAAAGAACCAGAAGTTTGCCTTTTTCATCATTTCCGTTGGGGAAAGATTGATTTCCTCTGCAACCTGCGAAGCCTGCACTTTTGCACTTTCTTCGTTAGGTTTATTAAGCAGCAAGAAACCTAGGATTAAAATCAAAGAAATGGCGACTGCAAGAACTCTGAATGTAGGAAATAATCCCATCGAACCTATTAATACATTCACTACTCCGCCTAAAACTATGCCGCCGAGCCCAAATCCCATCATCATAATTCCCGAAGCCAATCCGGCTTTATCGGCAAACCACTTATTAACTGTACTTATAACGCAGTTATACCCGATTCCGACACCGAAACCACCAAGCACTCCGTAAAGAAGATAAAGGATCAATAGGCTTCCTTTAGAATCATCGGTATTGAGCAATGACACCCCGAAAAATCCCACGAACAGTATTATCGTAGCTACTATCAACAGCACTTTATGACTGACCCTCTTCAGCATCTGCCCCGAAAAGAATCCTCCCAGACAGAAGAAAGTCATCGATATTGTGAATGTCAGTGAAAGCTGGGATGTGGTCCAGTTAGGGAAATACTCAGTCAGAGGTGCTCTGAAAATAGACCATCCGTAAATCAACCCCAGAAACAACAACATGATTGTCCCTGTTGCCAAAACAATCCACCTGTTTTTACCTGTTCTCATTTATTATATTCCTTTCATAAGCCTGTACATTCCATCTTTCAGACCTTCTATTGATAGTCTGAACATAGGAAACAGCTTTTCTATTTCAATGAAAGAGTCACTCATCCATGCAATGTTTTCTTCCCTTTCCTGAGGGTGGAGCCAAATAATATGACTATATTTCTCGGCAAATCTCTTGAACCATTTGTCTTCGTATTCGCCTCTGGACATTTCTGCGTCTCCTACAAAAATAACTTTGTAATCTTTAGCAATGTTCCTAAGAACCCACTCAGTATCGACAGTTTGATCCGGATCTATTGAAGGATCTTTGTAAAGAACTCCTTCCAAACAATTATGAAAGTAATATATCTTAAGATCCGAAAATGTATTTGCTTTGTGAAGTGACTGAAACAACTGGCTACATAACTGCTCATAAGGTCTCATCGATCCGCCCGAATCTATGAGTATCATTACCTTAAGTCTGTTTCGTCTCGGAGGCTGCATGCGGATATCCAAAATGCCTCCTCTTTTACATGTATGCTCGATTGTTCCTCGTATATCCAGTTCTTCCTCTGAAGTTTCAAGCTTTCTTGAAAGCTCCCTGAGGAGTCTGAATGCCATTTGAAACTGTCTCGATTCAATGGTACAATCTGTACGCCAATCTCTAAATCTACGATCCCCTATGGCATGAACGATGGTCTTTCCACCTGCCCCTTGCAGCATACTTCCACCGGTAGCTTCGCTGATTTGAAGATTCAAATCTTCTCCGTCACCCATTTCCACCGCCGCAAGGCGTTCTTCCATAACTCTCAAAATCCCCTGAGGATCCATGTCACGGCTATCCATATAGGCTTCAAAAACTCGCTTTGCCAGTTCATTATCCTTGATGATTTCATCCATTTCGTCCATAAGCTGTTCAGACGAAATATTTTTGAAATACTTATAAAAAAGTTCTTCGAACTTATCCATGTCAGATTCGGTTTTTACAAGCAATGATCTGCAAAGCACGAAAAACCCTCGCAAAGTCTGTCCATGGAGGCCTTTTTCCATGCCTTCCATAAGTCCCAGCCACTCGGTCAGTGAAACTTTGAATCCCCCTGCTCGAAGAAACATTAAAAAATCAAGAAACATTATCTAAGACCCCCGTAGCTGCCCTTTACAGTTTCTCTATCTTCGTCTTTCTTAAGCAAGAAGCTCATCAATGGCAAATCCTGTCTCAATCTATCTGTTGCAATTCCGCTGAGCTTCAGTGCCTCTATCCAGTCCAGTAATTCACTGGTACTAGGCTTTTTCTTAAGGTCAAAGTACTCTCTAACATAGAAAAATGCATCAAGCACCTGATTCATCAACTGCTCTTCTATGTCCGGATAATGAGCTCTGACGATGTCCCTCATCAAACTCTCATTTGGAAAATCAATATAATGAAAAGCACATCTGCGCAGGAATGCATCCGGTAACTCTTTTTCTGCATTGGACGTAATAATCACTATCGGCTTGTGATTTGCCCTAATGGTTTCGTCCGTTTCCGGAATGTAAAACTCCATTCTATCCAGTTCCCAAAGCAAGTCGTTAGGGAACTCCAAATCAGCCTTGTCAATTTCATCGATAAGCAAAACGCACTGCTTCTCTGATGTAAAGGCTTCTCCTATTTTTCCAAGTTTAATATATTTCTTAATATCTTCGACGCCTTCATTTCCCAGTTCGCTATCATAGAGACGACGAACTACGTCATACTGGTAAAGTCCGTCCTGCGCCTTAGTCGTGGATTTGATGCTCCACACGATAAGCTCCTTGTCCAGAGCTTTGGCTATGGCTTCAGCCAATGCAGTCTTCCCTGTTCCCGGCTCACCCTTTACCAGCAATGGTTTATTCATCTTAATAGCGATGTTCATGGTTAATTCCAGATTTTCATCGATAATATAATCTTCTGTTCCTCTAAAGTTGATTATAGTTTCTGTCATTTTTTCCTCTCTTATTGACGACTTCTCTTACTATGCCTAAACGAATTAATCATGTAATTATTTTACTACAATCTCCTCACATTTTCCATTAAAAAGGAGTGAAGCATATCGCTTCACTCCTTTGTTTGTCTATGAAATTACTATCCCAGAAGTTTGTTAATTATGTATTCATGCAGATAAGGAACTACTTCGAAGTTGTACGTCTTATGCAGTCTTTCTGTATGCTTATGAAGGTCCTTACCGTAGCAACCGAGAACGATTCCCGGTACTGAGAACTTCTTCATATCTTCTGTAGGAAGTGTCCACATGTGGTTAGCACCTACGATGTTGCTGAATAGATAATCATAGTCTTTGCTTTCATCCAAAGCAGTAAATGCCAAGTCAGAAACGCCATAATAATCTTTTACTTTCAGAGTTTCGCCGTATTCGCTCTTCGCATGTGCTATAACATCCTCAACGGCTGCGAGAAGTTTAGCAGCTCTAGGCTCAGTTTTATCAGGCATTACGTCAGGATAATATGGCGGAATGAATGATATGATAATCATAGGCTGCTTCCCAGGTGCTGTTTCGTATCCAAACTTTACAATCTTGATTGTAACATGCTGCATTTCAACACCAGGTTTCATTTCTTGCTTAATCAGATCTTTAATAGCCTGATCAAAGTCACCGTTATAAGCTGCTTTAGCTTCCTTATATAACTGGTCAAAAGTTTTAACGCATGGTGAGCATTTGAATCTGGCAGGAGTTACTCCTGTCTTTTCGATGTATGCCTT
>JAZUBM010000091.1:0-5332 GCA_045638485.1 Lentihominibacter sp.
ACGTTTGACATTCTGTCTGCTTCATACATTCCTTCTGATCTTTCTTCTCTTGCTCTATCTTCCTGGAAAGGCTGTCCTGCACCGGCGATACATCCGCCCTTGCAAGCCATAACTTCCACGAAGTCGTAGTGAGCTTCGCCCTTCTGGATTGCCTGAATCAGGTTTTCGGCATTTCTCAGTCCGCTTACGATAGCGATTGAAAGTTCTTCTTCGCCGAATGGAATCTTAACTTCCTTAACACCTTCCAAACCTCTAACGCCTGTGAATGCGATTTCAGTGAGAGTGTGTCTGTCTTCCTGATCAACAACGTGTCTGATAACAGCTTCTGTAACACCACCTGTAACACCGAAGATTACGCCGGCACCTGATGCTATACCAAACGGCATATCGATTGGCTCAGGCTGGAGATCTTCGAAGTTAAGACCTGTTTCTCTGATCATTGCAGCCAGTTCCTGTGTAGTGATGGAAAGGTCAACTGCAGGTTCTCCTTCGTAGTTGTAACGTTCCTGAAGAACTTCTGACTTCTTAGCGGTACAAGGCATGATTGCTACTACCTTAGTCTTTTTCTTTGACTTTGTTTCTTCAGCCTGAAGCTTAGCTCTTTCCTTAAGAACAGCACCAAACATTTCCATTGGTGACTTACAGCTTGAGATGTTTTCCATCAGTTCAGGATGGTAGTTTTCTGCATATCTGAACCATGCAGGGCAGCATGAAGTGAACAGTGGCAGTTTTTCACCTGACTTATATCTTTCGAGGAATTCCTTTGATTCTTCGATTACAGTCAGGTCGGCAGCTGTGGATGTATCAAACACATCATCAAAGCCCAGCATTCTCAGGGCAGCTACCATTTTACCCATTACGTTTTCGCCTTTTTCGAAGTTGAACTCGTCTCCGAGAGCAACTCTTACTGCAGGTGCGATCTGAGCCTGAACGATAGTGTTATCGTCAGCCAGCATTTCCCAAAGTTCTGATATGTTGCTCTTGATAGTGATTGCTCCTGTAGGACATACAGCAGCACACTGTCCGCAGTTAACGCACTTTGTTTCTGCCAGCGGCATATCGAATGCAGGCATAACTTCCATTCTTGAACCTCTATGTACGAAGTCAATGGCTCCAACTCTCTGGATTTCATCGCAGACTCTTACACAGTCTCCGCAAAGGATGCACTTATCAGGATGTCTGATGATTGCAGGGGAAGAAGTGTCTTTTTTGCCGTCTAAGCTGTATGTTTCGAAACGTACATCGTCGATACCGAATCTTTCAGCCAGTTCCTTCAGCTGACAGTTGTTTCTCTTTTCGCAAGTGATGCAGTCTCTGTTGTGGTCGGCCAGCATCAGCTCTAAGATCATTTTTCTGTATTCTCTAAGTCTTGGCGTATTAGTCTTGATTTCCATTCCTGCTCTAGGAGGAGTGGAACATGAAGCCATGATATCGCCTCTCTTGTCTTCTACTACACACATTCTGCATGCGCCGTATGTTGAAAGTTTTGAATGGTAGCACAGTGTAGGCATGTCAAAACCGGCTTTACGGATCAGTTCCAGCAGGTTCTTTTCGCCTTCGATAGGAACAGGCATACCGTTTACTGTCATCATTCTTTTTTTAGTGATTGTATTACTATTTGTGTTATTCATCGTTATGCCTCCTTAATGGCGTTGAACTTGCATTTTTCCATGCATGCTCCGCACTTGATACACTTGGATGCGTCGATTGTGAATGGTTCCTTAACCTTTCCGGAGATGGCATCTACCGGGCATACTCTTGAACACAGTGAGCAGCCCTTACAAGCATCTGCGTCGATGTAGATTGTCTTCAGTGCCTGGCAGTTACCTGTTCTGCACTTCTTGTCTACGATATGTTCAATGTATTCGTCTCTGAAGTATTTCAGCGTTGAAACTACAGGGTTAGCAGCAGTTTTGCCAAGTCCGCAAAGAGCAGTTGCTGTAATTGTGTCAGCCAGCTGTTCCAAAACTTCCAGATCTGACATTTCGCCGTTTCCTGCAACGATCTTTTCCAGGATATCCAGCATTCTTCTTGTTCCTTCTCTGCATGGAACGCACTTACCGCATGATTCGTTCTGAGTGAAGTTCATGAAGAATCTTGCAACTTCTACCATGCAAGTATCTTCATCCATTACAACCAGACCACCTGAACCGATCATAGCGCCGGCTTTTTTCAGTGAGTCGAAGTCCAGCGGAAGATCGAGATGTTCTTCTGTCAGACATCCGCCTGATGGTCCGCCGATCTGTACAGCTTTGAATTTCTTGCCACCTCTGATACCACCACCGATATCATAGATAACCTGTCTTAAAGTAGTTCCCATAGGAACTTCGATGAGACCTGTGTTTACGATGTTTCCTGTGAGAGCGAAAGCCTTTGTTCCGGGGCTCTTTTCAGGACCTATAGTCTTATACCAGTCAGCACCCTTTTCGATGATGATTGGAACGTTCGCAAATGTTTCTACATTATTAAGAAGTGTTGGCTTGCCGAAAAGACCCTGCTCAACAGTTCTTGGCGGTTTTACTCTAGGCATTCCTCTGTAGCCTTCGATTGAAGTTGTCAGGGCTGAACCTTCTCCGCATACGAACGCGCCTGCACCCTTTACAATTTTCATATCGAAGCAGAAATCTGTACCCAGGATATTGTCGCCTAAAAGTCCGATTTCTCTTGCCTGAGCGATGGCCTTTTCAAGTCTTTCAACAGCCAGAGGGTATTCCGCTCTTACATAGATGTAACCTTCGGAAGCGCCTGACGCGTAACCTGCGATCATCATACCTTCCAGCATCTTGTGAGGGTCACCTTCCATGATGGATCTATCCATGAATGCGCCAGGGTCACCTTCGTCACCGTTACATACAACGTATTTGATGTCTGATTTCTGAGCCTTTACCTGAGTCCATTTTCTTCCTGCAGGGAAACCGCCGCCTCCTCTACCTCTCAGGTTGGAATCGCTGATCATGTGAACGATTTCGTCCTGAGTCATGTCGAAGAGACACTTTTCCAGTGAGCTGTAACCACCATAAGCGATATATTCTCTTACTGATTCAGCGTCGATCTGTCCGCAGTCTTCCAGAACGATTCTTGTCTGGTGCTTGTAGAACGGAATTTCTTCCTGCACAGGATACTGAACGTCATCCTTAGTGTAGATGAGACTGTCCACAACTTCATCAGCTACGATTGACTTTTCTACGATAGCTTCACAGTCTTCAGGCTTAACCTTCAGATAGAAAAGCTTGGCAGGTTCAATTCTTAATACAGGACCCATTTCGCAGAAACCGTGGCATCCGCTCTTCTTGAATCCGATTCCTTCCTGACCGCCGCAAGCGTCTTCTTCAAAAGAAATTTGGCAGTTGAGGTCTTTTTCAGCAGTGATTCTTTTCAGTTCTTCATATATTTCCATTGATCCGCCGGCAACACATCCTGTTCCGCCGCATACATAGATTTTTTTAGTCTGCGCTTTTAAAAGAGCCAGAACTTCTTCTCTGCACTTGATCAATTCTTGTCTGTTGTTGATTCTCATTGGCGTCCTCCTATTTCAGTTCGTCCAGAAGAGCTGTAGCGGATTCAGGTGTCATGGCAGGGTACACCTTGTCGTTTACAGTCATTACAGGAGCCAGACCGCATGCGCCGAGGCATGATACTGTTTCAACTGTAAAGAGCTGGTCGTCTGTTGTCTTCTTGCTATCGCTGAGGCCGAGCTTGTTTCTCAGCGCATTGAGGATAGGAATGGACTTTCTCACGTGGCAAGCAGTTCCGTCACAAATTTTGATAACGTATTTGCCTTTTGGCTCCAGTGAGAAGTTTTCGTAGAATGTTGCTACACTGTAAATCTTAGCGATGCTTACGTCGATAGCGTCTGCAAGATAGAGCAGTGCTTCCTTCGGAAGGTATCTGTATTCTTCCTGGATGTCCTGCAGAATAGCAACTATAGGTTTGCTTTCGTTATGACGAGCTATTATCTCATCGATTTTAGCTCTCATTGCTTCGTGTTCCATAGTAAATTCCCTTTCTGATGTGTCTCTGTGATATTTTTAACGATTACAAAAAATATTCTTGCTAGTTTTTACTAAAATATTTTATCTAAAATCTACATATATGTCTATATATAAATGACAAACTTGCCAAAATCAGCAAATAAGTGACACAAACTTGCAGTTTAGAGTGTTTGGTTTTGGTGATGGACTTGTGAAAAATGTAAAAATTTCATTAAAAATTTCGTTTAATTACGGTTAAATTATTAACAGAAACCGGTTACATCATGAAAAACGGATAAAATTAAGAAAATAAGGGGTTTTATTGGCGAAAAATAGGAGCTTCTATACCTAGCAAAATTGTTACAAAAATGTTGCTAAAACGAGAAATTAAGGGGGAGTGGGAGATTAATAATTGAAATAATGAAAACGCTGTTGTATTATGGAATCGGTATTATTTTTTAAATTGAGGTAAAAGAAATGAATGATTTACAACAAAGCCGTGACGGTTTTAAGAGCAGATGGGGATTTACGCTGGCATGCGTAGGTTCAGCTGTAGGTATGGGAAATATTTGGAGATTCCCTTACATGGTATCGGAATGGGGCGGACTTACATTCCTGCTTCCATACTTCCTGTTCGTTATCCTTATCGGATCAACAGGTATCATTGAAGAAATTGCACTGGGACGTTCTGCACAGGCAGGTCCTATCGGGGCTTTCGGAAGATGTACTGAAGAAAGATGTGGCAAGAAATTCGGACAGTGGATCGGTGCTATTCCGGTTGTCGGAGCACTGGGTCTGGCTATTGGATACACTGTAGTAGTAGGCTGGATCTTCAAGTATACATTCATGGCATTCAGTGGCGATCTGGCAGGAATGGGTCAGGACATGGACGCTATCGGTGGAATGTTCGGAATGACTGCATCTGCATGGGGAAATAATGTATGGCTGATCGTTGCTATCGTTGCAACAATTGCCATCATGATCTTTGGTATCGCAGGTGGTATTGAGAAAGTTAACAAGGTAATGATGCCGGCATTATTCTGCCTGTTTGTTATCCTAGGAATTTACATCTTCACATTGCCGGGTTCAGAAGAAGGCTACAAGTACATATTCACACTTAACCCTGAAGGTTTGAAGCATCCTGAACTTTGGGTATTCGCATTTGGTCAGGCGTTCTTCTCACTGTCAGTAGCAGGTAACGGAACCGTTATTTACGGATCATACCTTGGCAAGAACGAAGACGTTGTTAAATCAGCTAGAAATATCGCTATATTTGATACTATCGCTTCCATGCTGGCAGCACTGGTAATCGTGCCTTCAATGGCAGTTGGTGGAGCGGCTCTCGACACAGGTGGTCCCGG
>JAZUBM010000092.1:0-1868 GCA_045638485.1 Lentihominibacter sp.
AACTTTTTTAAACCGTCCGATTCAAAGCTTACAAGATCTTCTTCAACGAAGAGATTTCCGCTTAGTAAATCTTTTTTCTCTCCTTCGATATCCCAGTAAGAGTAGGCTTTAGCATAGTCCCCATTAACCAAACAGGCCATAAAATCATTTGCATAAGCTATAGCCTCTTCTTTCGTATAGTCCAAAATTTGTTCCTGTTGTTCGCCATGTTTAGCACCAATCAGAAAAGCGAACGGAGTCAGTACCAAGATGCATAATATTGCAATCAACCAGCCTATCCGCATTTTTTTGTAGCTTTTTTGGATCTTCTTCAAAGGCTTAATATCATCAACTTTCTTTTCCTGAATGTCGATATCAGCACGAAGATCAGAAAGCATTTGACTACAACGTGGACAGGATCTTAAGTGTTCCTCAACCAATGCTGCACTATCTTCAGAGCATACCTTGTCATAATACATTGGCAGCATATCTTCAATTACTTTACACGATAGCTTCATTTCAGTTCCTCCTTAATTTTCAGTCTGGCTCGGTGATAAGTGACTCTAGCCCAAGCTTCCGTTTTACCAAATAGTTCTGCAATCTGCTTAAATGATAGCTCACCAAATGTTCGGAGTGAGAAAACCTCTTTGTACGGTTCATCCAGAGTGTGCAAGACCTTGTGAATTGCAAATGCGGTTTCCTTATCACAGAATTTATCCTCGATGCTTCCAGCAGCCGGGAGCAGAGTCGTATCTGTGTTTGGATCCAAGTGCTTTTCCTTTCGGCACATGGATATGTAAGTGTTTTTCGCGATTTGACACAGCCAAACAGATACTTTTCCCTTTCCATCAAAGCTGTCAAGCTTTGCTATGGCCTTATAGAAAGTTTCTTGGGTTATTTCCTCTGCCATAGAATCGTTCCGGCAGAGGGATAAAGCATACCGGTACACATCCCGAAAATACAGGTTGTACACCTCTTGGAAATCAGTCACTATCTCACCTCCTTCACCTATAAAACGCATGAAAATCGAATTCGTTACAAGAAGTTCTATATTTTTATTATACCAGCTAATGTGTGTATGTCAAAAATAGACCTGCATCCCAACCGGGATACAGGTCTTGTTTCTGCGCATTTCTTATTTGATTTCGTCTTCCTTCTTCATGGCATCCATTTCATCGTAGTAGTCTTCTGCAGCGTCATTGGATGCCTGGACGCGTTCGACTAAGCCCTCCTCATAGATATCGGAGCATAGGAAGTCCATCACTTCTACACGGCCTTGCTTCCATTCTCCGCTTTCCGGCTTAGGATACTCCAAGACACAGTCCATCACATAGAACCGCACACCGGCATCATCCAACATGCCTTTTATATCCAAAATGATTTCCGCAAGTCTCTCCACAGTAACGGTATCATCATAGACATAGATTGTCAGCTTGCCAGCCTTTGCTCCAAGCTCGTTAACATCGTATATGCCATCCAGTTCCAGTTCATTAGTAATTAACGCATAAGGCGGCACGCCCTCTGCGTTTCGATATTCCTCTTGGATAAACTGCAGCTCACCATAGTCAATATGGCTGTTATACGGGAATGACGGATTATCCAAAACCTTACCTACCGCAGCCCTATACTCTTCTTCAAGCCTGCGTGCAGTATTTCCTCTTTCGATAACATGGGCCTCATAATAGTTTTGAACAATTTTACCATCCATACCGAGCATAAGGGTGAAGCTGCTGTCAGGACTGAACGGGGATGTAAAGTATGCGTTGTAACACACAAACTTAAAATTGAATGTTACTCCGTCCAGTTGATAATCCATGTCTGGGTGGTTTTCTTTGATGTATTGTTTTGCGGTATTGGTTGCCAGCATCTTGGAGATAGGATTACCCACA
>JAZUBM010000093.1:0-6614 GCA_045638485.1 Lentihominibacter sp.
TCTGAATGAATTCAACGTCCTTGATGGAGAAGTAGTTGATCAATCCGAAGATGATGGAGATAGCACCGATTGAGAATGCAGCCAGAGTCCAGCAAGTACCTTCATCGAAGAGGCCTGTGTACATTCCAACGAATACTGTAGCAAGTGCAGCACCGCAGTAGATGAAGAATGCGTTCATCATCTGTGACATACCTCTGATCTTAGTGATTTCATCATAGTCATCTGTCATCTGTACACAGCATGCATAGTAAGGGATGCAGAAGCTTGTGTATGATACCCACATCAGTGATGTAACTACTGTGTAGTAAACGAACTGAGCAGCCTGGCTTCCAGGGAATACATAGAAGCTGGCACCAAGGAGGATACCTGTCAGCACGCCACCGACGAGCATGAATCTCTTAGTGTTGCATCCAGGTCTATCACAAATCCATCCGATAAGAGGGTCTGTGATAGCGTCCACCAATACTGAAATCAGTGAGATAGTTCCTGCCAGTGCAGGATTGATTCCTACTACTGTCGTTAAGAACAGCATGAAGAATACATAGAACATGTTGTAAACAACCGATTCAGCACCAAGACCTGATTCGTATCCCAGCTTACGAAGCGGCGTTAAAGTTGTAACTTTTTCTCTACGTCTCATAGAAAACTCCTTTCTTTATTACAAATCCTTCTTCGTAAAATCTCCTACTTCTAGCTCTCCCCATTAAGTCTATGGAAATTTTTCTTGTTAAATTTATATAGATCTTTGAATGTTTCAAAGAGTCTGTCGTATATTGCTGTGTTTTCTTTTCGTGGTTCATAAAGCGCCACTGCAGGAACACTTTTCTTTGCTTCCTGAAGATTGTCGAAAATGCCAAGCCCTACTGCCATTACCGCTGCAGCACCTACGGAACCTGCATTCTGAGGACTATCTACAGTTTCTACTTTTCTTCCAAGCACATCAGCTAATATCTGACATGTCAGCGGAGCCTGTGCCCCTCCTCCAACGAATCTTATAATTTCTGACGGAGGTGTCAGCTTGCTCATAGCTGTCATCTGCCATCTGAGATGGAAGCATACTCCCTCAATAACTGCGTGTATCATATCTTCAGCTGTGGACTCGAGTCCCAGGTTAAAGAACATTCCTCTTGCATCGGGATCTTCAAATGGATTTCTGTTTCCGTGAAGCCAAGGTGTAAACATAACGCCATTGCTTCCTGCCGGTATATCCTTGATGGCATCCATCATTTCACCGTATCCATCTGTCCCGTCAATACCAACCTGCTTCTTAGCCCACTCAAGGCATTTGCCTGCTGTTTCCAACTCTGCGAAGCAATTAAATCTCTCAGGATCCGCACCGGATAATGATGCAATCATAGAGCCTATATCAAGCATCTGTTTATCAACTACAGTGCATACCCATCCTGATGTTCCCATATATACGTGAGTATCTCCTGAACCTGTCGCACCTGCACCAACTCCGATGAGGGATGCGTCTCCGCCTCCTGAGAATACCGGAGTCCCTTCAACAAGTCCCAGCTCTTCAGCCGCCTTAGCTGTAATACCGCCCACCTGGTCTGTACTAAGTACTATTTCAGGGAGATGCTTCATATCAACATCCATCATCTTGCAGACTACAGGGCTGAAACCAACCTTACCAGGTCTTGTGTCGCAAACCAGCGTTGAGAAAGCGCTGTCTCTTGACATTGTGAACTTTCCGGTGGCCTTCAGCACCAAGAAATCCTTGGCGTCGAGCCACTTGTGTGCCTTTGCAAAAATCTCAGGCTCGTTATCAGCTACCCATCTGTATTTATATACGGGGTCTTTAACGCTTCCTGAAACTGCTCCTGTTATCTGAAGAGATTTAAGCAGTTTCCACGCATTCATTCCGGCAATCTTAGGTCCCGAATGCATCAGCTTTTTTATCTGTTCCTTACCACGGTTATCCATATAGCTCATGGCATTCATCACAGGCTCCCCTGCTTCATCTGCCAGAATCACAGCCTGCATCTGAGCACAGAAGGAAATCCCTTTTATTTCTTCTTTATGTATGCCTGTCTTTTCCAGCAGTTTCTTAGTGGTCACGCCCATGGCGTCCCACCACTG
Organism: Lentihominibacter sp.; assembly: GCA_045638485.1. Taxonomy (GTDB): domain Bacteria; phylum Bacillota; class Clostridia; order Peptostreptococcales; family Anaerovoracaceae; genus Lentihominibacter. Next base: position 2,086 of record JAZUBM010000093.1, read on the forward strand.
ATTAGGATCCTGCTCTACTCCGCCGTTATCCAGTACATAAAGATCGTAATCCGCCGTCTCTCCTGCGATAAGCTCGATAGGCTGATCCTTACCTATTGAAAACAAACAGCTCTTAAGGCCTGTTGTTCCCACATCGTATGCGATTACATACATAATGGTCCTCCTATTCGCTCTTCTTTGAATATTTGTTAAGATATACCTGTCTCATGAGGAAACACTCTGCAGGGTTTATCGGCTTGCTTCCGATGGCTGCAAGTGCTGCTCTGCAGTTTTTTTCGATTACTATGCTAAGGGCTTCTGCGTCGCTTTTTTTAGCTGCCGCACAAAGGGCACCTTTCCCTCTTACCAAGATAGGTTTATTCTTCTCAAGGGCTTTAGCGATGTATTTTTCTTTATCGTCTACTACCTTAACGCTTGTTCCTGCCAGCTGTGCAAAGTCATCAAGATACGGTTTCAGCACGTTTCTTGCTTCCATGAACTTCATTACTGCAGGGCTGTCGTTCCAAATAAGATTGTCATTTGCATCGTCACTAGCATCAGCATCTTCGCAAGCTGCCTCTTTGCATGCCTCTTGTTCTTTCCATGCAGGAACTCCGATGCTTTCAAGGTATTTGCCGCAAGCTTCTTCTAAGTTTCTTGCAACTTCAAATGCTTCTTCATAGCTTTCACCGTAACAGATTGCTCCGTGATTGCTCATGATAACTGCATTTGCGTCATATTCGTATACAGCATCTGCTGTGTTTTTGCAAAGCTTCTTAGTGCCCGGAAGTCCGTAATCAGCTACCAGCACGTAATCTCCTATGCCCGGATATTCTTTATCAAGCTTTATTCCCTTAAGTCCCATTGCAGCAACTGCTGAAGCATTACTCTGGTGAGTGTGGATTACGAAGTTAACATCTCTTCTGAGGCGGTAAATTTCTTTATGGATTTTCTTTTCTGAAGATGGTTTGATGTCACCTTCGTATGCAAGTTCTTCCATATCAACTTCGATTACTTCGTCTTCTGTGAGGGTTAAGTAATTTCTGCCGCTGGCTGTTATAACAAAATGTTCTTCGTCGGTTCTGGCGCTGACATTACCCCATGTTCTTGCTATCAGGCCTGACTTGCTCAGCTCTATGCCGGCTTTTATAACTTGTTTTTTTGCTTCTGATATATTCATATTAACCTCCGTTAGTTTACTGTTACTACGGGTTATTTAACCTTTACTTTTTCTACGTGGCTGAATACTCTATCGAATCTTTCCAGAACGTCCTTAATCATTTCTTCGTCGTATGCTGCGGATGTGTAGATTCTGTTTCCGGCAAGTGTTACGATGCCTTCTGCCATGTATGCTGCGCCCATGTATTCCATTTCTTTCTTTCTGATAGATGTCTGCTTCAGAACGTTAGGAATCTGCCATGGTTTTGACCAGTCGATAAAGTAGTGCATGCAACCTGTTGTGTCAAGGTGACAAACAGATCCCTGGTTATATGCTACGAATGGAAGTGCGTACTTATCGATGAGCTTGTTGAGTCCGTCAGTGAGAAGGTCACCCATCTTTGCAGCCTTTTCACATGCATTTGTTCTTTCGATTTCACAGATTGTGTGATAGCCTGCAACGCAGCTGATTGGTGCTGCTGCCATAGTTCCGCCTACCAGTGCCTTAGGGTTCTTGGATCCGCCGTCAAGTCCTGATGAAAGGTACTTCATGTATTTTCTCTTACCGCCGATTCCGCCTGCTCCAGGATAACCACCGCCCATGATTTTTCCGAAAATAGTAAGGTCAGGTGAAACTCCGAAATATCCTTGTGCGCCTGCAAGACCCATTCTGAATCCTGTTACAACTTCGTCTATTACAAAGAGGCATTCGTACTTTCTGCAAAGTTCTTCTACACCCTTAGGAAAGTCTTTGTCTACTGCCCAAGTTCCGCTTTCAGGTCCGATAGCTTCGATGAATACTGCAGCAGTGCCGCCCTTCATTGTATTGGCTTTGAGAACTCTTTCAAGATCTTCTAAATCATTAGGGAAGAATTCATCTGTGTACTGGAACATCTTCTTAGGAACGCCACTGGCCTGAGTCCACTTGGAGCCCGGAATTCTGATACTCCATGCCATCTGATCGTTCCAGCCGTGGTATGCTCCACCCATCTTAACGATTCTCTTTTTCTTAGTAGCAAGTCTTGCGATTCTTGTAGCTCCCATTACTGCTTCGTTGCCGGAACCCATCATTCTGAACATATCTACTGATGGAACGCATTCGCTGATTTTCTTAGCCAATAGGTATTCATATTCATGGAAAAGGCCTGTTGATGGTCCGCCATTCATGAGAAGCTCTACAACCTTATCTCTTACAGAGTCAGGATTACTGCCTAAGATAACAGGGCCGCCTGACTGAAGAAAATCGTAGTACTTATTGCCATCTACGTCGTAGAGATAAGCGCCCTTTGCAGTTTCAACTGCCAGTGGGAACGGATGGTTGAATGCTAAGTTGTGCTGAACTCCGCCCGGAATATAGTTCTTCGCGTCTGTTGTCAGTTCCTTCGATTTTGCGCATTTCTTGTCAAAATACTCAGCTTCAATTTCCTTGAGATATTCTCTATTGATTGAGTAAATCGGCATTTGCTTCAGAAGCTCCAGCTTGTTGTTAACAGCTTCTGCATTAGGGTATCTGGTCATTCCAATATTCTGTGTCATGTTTTCCTCCTATTCGCCGTGGGCTCTGCCCATGATTTGGGTTCTACCCATTATTTAAAACATCCTGCCAGAGTAAGTTCCAGCATTCTTTCGATCCTTGTCGTGCATTCTTCTTCGGTCAATTCTTCGATGTCTTTCCATTGGAACTGGGAGTTGAGATATATGCTCATGAGCATTTCCACGATTTCTGTGGAATATATGTCTTCTCTGAAGATTCCTTCGGTTTTAGCTTCTTCCGTTAGACTACGGAACATGTCTTTTACCTGATTTACCTTACCGTACATCGGGCTTGTTTCACAAGCATTTAAGTAAAGGATTCTTCGGCTGACATCTATGAACTGTCTGCTATCCAGTACCAAAAATTCGAGGGCTAGCTTGATTTTGTCGTAGGAGCTGTCTCCACCTTCTCCTGCGATATACCTGCGTGTAGCCTCGATCTGATCATCCATAGTTCCAACCAGAAGACTTTCCTTATTTGGGAAATAATTATATAACGTGGCCTTGGATATATCGGCCTTGTCTGCCACGTCTTCTATCATGGTATTATCATAACCTTTTTCTTTAAAAAGACGTCTCGATGCCTTTAAGATTTGCTGTCTGCATTTTATCTTATTGGCCTCTCGTCTTGATATCGCCATAACGCCACCTCCTTAGGTTAAGAATACTCCTTTTGAGGGGTTTTTGCAATAAAAAATAAACTCGAGTCTAAAATTTTACTCGAGTTTAGAATTTTGTTCTAAAACAAAAAACGGGCAAACTATGTTTACCCGTTTCCATTGCCTTATATGTACGAATTTGACCTATAATCAAATTCCACCGCCATAATTACAGCAGTTCTTTTCTTGACAGGTTGATTCTGTTCTGGCTGTCGATTTCAGTAACCTTAACCTTTACTACATCGCCAACGTTCATAACGTCTTCTACCTTTTCAACTCTTTCCTTAGCCATCTTTGAGATGTGGAGGAGACCTTCTTTACCCGGCAGGATTTCGATGAAAGCACCTACTGAACCCTTTGCAGTTGACAGGATTCTAGTAACTTTACCTTCGTAGATTTCGCCCGGTTCAGGTTCCTTAACCAGCAGTTCGATTTCTCTAACGCCTGCCTGTGCAGATTCCATATCAGGAGCTGCGATATATACAAGACCTGTATCATCGATATCGATCTTAACGCCTGTTTCAGCAATGATTCTGTTGATAGTCTTGCCTCCAGGTCCGATACCTGTTCTGATGTGGTCAGGATCGATCTGCATTGAGATGATTCTTGGAGCGTAAGGTGACAGTTCAGCTCTTGGCTCTGCAATTTCATCCAGCATTTCCTTCATGATGTGCATTCTGCCTTCATAAGCCTGCTTCAGCGCATCCTGAAGAACCTGCTTTGACAGTCCGTGAACCTTGATGTCCATCTGGATAGCAGTTACACCCTTAGCTGTACCTGCAACCTTGAAGTCCATGTCGCCCAGGAAGTCTTCCATACCCTGGATGTCTGACAGGATAGCCATCTTGCTTGTTCCGTCTTCTTCAACTCTTTCGATAAGACCCATAGCGATACCTGCTACAGGTGCCTTGATAGGAACGCCCGCATCCATCAGAGCCAGGCAGCTTCCGCAAGTTGAACCCATTGAAGTTGAACCGTTGGAAGAAAGAACTTCAGATACGACTCTGATAGCGTATGGGAATTCTTCTTCGCTTGGAAGTACAGGCAGCAGAGCTCTTTCAGCCAGTGCGCCGTGTCCGATTTCTCTTCTTCCAGGGCTCTTCATTCTTCCTGCTTCACCTACTGAGTAAGGCGGGAAGTTATAGTGGTGCATGTATCTCTTTTCAGTCTGTTCAGTGATACCATCGATAGTCTGAGCTT
>JAZUBM010000094.1:0-5551 GCA_045638485.1 Lentihominibacter sp.
TGATGCGATATATGTATTGTAGATTGAGCACTGTGCCAGAACTGCTACTGCTACGAAGAAGAGACCAAATGCAGGACCCCAGTTAGTAGTAACTACGTCAGCATAGCCGACAGTTCCGACTTCTGAACCCCAGAACATCCATGGCTGCACTTCGTTAATGCCAACTTCCCAATATTCTGCTGTTTCAGCAATGATTGATGGAGCGTTTTCGCCGAGGGCCATAGTGATCTTTTCCATGTTCAGAGTAGCAAGACCTGCGAATGTAGGCAGGATGTATACTGCCATGATCAGTGGAACTGTGATCATTGTAGCCTTAGGAATAACCTGAGGGTTTTCAACTTCGCCTGCGATAGTTGACATTGATTCATAACCTGAATACATCCACATACCGAGAGCGATACCCATACCGATGTAGTATACCCAGTCAGCAAATGCTACGCCTGTGAAGCCCATTGTGCCCCAAGCGCCGTCTGCAGTGATAGGTGATACAGGGCTCTGTTCCCAGTTAAGGAAACCGCAAACAGCAACCATACCGAATGCTACCATTACGAGTACTGACAGGATAGTTGATACGATACCAACATCCTTAACGCCTCTGATGTTAATCCATGTGAATACTACGATCATCAGCACTTTGAATGCCATTTCTGCGCCCCAGCTCAGTTCGAACCAGTTAGCAAGGTATCCACCTGCCAGGATTACATAAAGAGTGTTGTCGATGTAGATGGAGATTGTTCTCCACCAACCTGCCTGGAATCCCCAGTATTCACCGAGAGCTTCCTGAACCCACTTATAGTATCCGCCTTCCTGTGGTCTAGCAGAACCCAGTTCTGATGCAACCAGACCCAGTGGAGTACTCCATACGAAAGGCAGAACTACCAGCATGATCATTGTCAGTCCTGGACCGGATTCAGGGATCATTTCTTCGATACCATAACAGCCGGCAGCACAGAGACAGAAGATCATGAATACAACTGTTGAAACTTTAATATTGTGCTTTTTCAAGCCATGTTCATTTTCAACAGGTACATTGTTTTGTACTTGGCTCATTTCTTTTCCTCCTATACAAAATACAATTATGATAATTACAGATTAATTATATCATTTATTACAATTCTTTCAATATTTTTCAAACTTACATAAACACCCAAAAACAATAAACAGCAAGACTGTTGTTTTTTCCTGTCAAATTAGTTATACATTCGCTCTTTTTTGCGGTAAAAAACGTCATTTTTATGATACTTTGGTGTTAATTGGGCTGTTTTTGAGTTGTAAATCAGCTTTTTGTGAAAATTTACTGAAATAAGATTCTTACACTATAAAGTTAAAATATACTACCAGTCCTGCCACTCCCGGAAGCCCCAAAAGACCTGTTATTACAGCAGTGATTACGTTAATCGGAACGCTCAAACCTACCGAACTTCCCACCGCATTTATAGCTAATAAGCATATCCCCCCTATTGCGCTATTGACCAATAGCTTTGCTATTTTTTTTAAAGGGACCAACATCATTCTGCCAAAAAAATAGACAATAAACATCCCTGCTGCATAGACCAGAAATATGCCTGCTTCCATACCAATATCCATATATACCTCCCCACTTCTTAATTCCTATGCAATGCCCTCACAGCATAAAAAATAAGAGATGACTTTCATCATCTCTTAAATATATTTCGCATATTAGCATTTTATACAAGTTGCTTTACAGTTCGCGTCTTCCTTCAACAGCCTTAAGCAGAGTCACCTCATCAGCATACTCCAAGTCACCGCCAACAGGTATTCCGTGAGCGATTCTTGACACCTTGATACCGGATGGTTTAATTAACCTAGCTATGTACATCGCAGTCGCTTCACCCTCAATATTCGGATTTGTTGCTATGATGATTTCCTTAACCGTCTCGTCTTGAAGTCTCACAATCAAGCTTTTAAGATTGATATCATCCGGTCCGATTCCATCCATCGGTGAAATAGCTCCATGAAGCACATGGTAGTATCCACGGTATTCTCTGATTTTCTCCATTGCAACCACGTCTTTCGGGCTTTCCACAATACAAATAACGCTTTTATCTCTTGTATCATCTCCGCAAATTGCACACGGGTCGGTGTCTGTTAAGTTGCCGCATACCGAACAATATGTCATTGATGTCTTAGCATTACTTATGGCATCTGCCAAGTCCATCGCTTCCTTATCATCCATTGACAATATGTGAAAAGCCAGCCTTTGGGCAGTCTTTCCCCCTATTCCCGGAAGTTTCGAAAGCTCGTTTATTAATCTGTTTAGCGGTTTTGCATAATATTTCATAACTTCTTGTTTTCCTTCAAAAGCTTCTTAGAATCCCGGGATTCCCAGTCCTGCTGTCAGCTTGCTCATTTCGTTCTGTGAGATTTCTTCCATCTGTCTCAACGCCTCATTAGCAGCTACCATAATCAAATCCTGCAGCATTTCAACGTCATCAGGATCAACAACTTCAGGCTTAATCTGAATGTCTTTGATTTCTTTCTTTCCTGAAACTACAACTGTTACTGCTCCGCCACCTGAAGTTGCGGAAGCTTCCATTTCTTCTATTTCAGCCTGTACAGCATCCATTTTTCTCTGCATAGCCTGCATCTGCTGCATCTGCTTCTGCATATTTCCCATTCCCGGTGCCTTAGGCTTCTTTCCTGCTTTCATTCCTTTTCCCATAATATCATTCTCCTTAATTATTATTGAATTTCTATATTTATTCCCAGCAACGCTCCTGCATCCTGTGCAATTTCTTCTACAGATTTGCCACCTTTGACCGCAGATTGCGTCCCTGCTGTTTTAAGTTCCATTACTCTTCTTTTTCCGGTATGCTTTTCTATCAGATTCTCGAGAAGCTGGCGGTTTTTTTCTGCATGGTCTTTAACGATTTCGGACTCCATTTCAATAGTAAAATGATTTTCTCCGATTTCTGTCAAAGCTCCACTTCTTCTAATCATATAAAAGCTTCCCGTCGCTGCTTCGCCATCTTCAAACACCGCGTCCCATATTGCCTCACAGTTAAATTCCTCTGATTGAGGTTCCGCCTTAACCTGTGCTTCTTCCAAAGGCTTTTCTTCAACACGTACAGGCTTCTTGGCTTTTGCAGGTTCTTCTTTAGGTACACTCACTGCCATTTCCATTGTTTGTACCGGAACCGATCTCATCTCTGAAGAAAGTTTCACGATAACCAGTTCCAAAAGAATTCTCGGCTGAGTAGACCATCTGGCTTCATTCATCGTTCTGGAAATTTCAATTATTCCTCTGTTGATATCAGCCAAATCGATGCTGTTACTCTGTTTTCTGATACGGTCGATGTTTTCCACTGACATGTTGATTACGCCTTGTGGATCCTTGATGAACTTAGTCATGAGAAGGTTTCTGTAATGGTTAACCCAGTCTCTCATAAACTGTCTTACATCCTTACCGTCAGAAAGGACGTGATCCAGTAATACCAACGCATCTGCCGTTTTTTTATGTCTAACTAAATCGGTAAGTTCTATGAATGTTTCTTCTCCTGATGCTCCGAGAAAATCAAGAACATCTACTGCATTTATATTCATATCACCGCCGGAAATACACTGATCGAGAATACTTAAGCCATCTCTTACAGATCCGTCTGCATTGGCAGCAATTATTCTCAACGCATCGTCCGTAACGTTAATTCCACGCTTTTGACATATCTCAGACATTCCGGATACTAATACTGTTTCCGGCACTCGTTTAAAGTCCAATCTCATGCATCTGGAAAGTATAGTTGACGGAAGTTTCTGCGGTTCTGTAGTTGCCAATATGAAAACTACATATTCAGGAGGTTCTTCCAGAGTCTTAAGCAGTGCATTGAAGGCGCCTGATGAGAGCATATGAACTTCGTCTATGATGTAAACCTTTTTTCTGCCGATTGCCGGTGGATATTTCACGCTCTCACGGAGTTCTCTGATGTTATCTACACCGTTATTGGAAGCGGCATCGATTTCCACCACGTCTAAAAATACCCCGTCTTTGATACCTTTGCAAACGTTACATACTCCGCACGGTTTCTGTCCTTCGCTGAGACAGTTGAGACCTTTCGCAAGAATTCTCGCTGTAGTGGTCTTACCGGTACCTCTTGTCCCACAGAACAGATATGCATGGCTGGTACTGTCCGTATTTATTTGGTTTTTCAGTATTCTTACTATGTGCTCTTGACCCAGAATTTCATCGAATGTCTCAGGTCTGTAGGCACGATATAAAGCAGTGTACATATTCCGTCCTCTTTTGCATCCTCTTTTGATAAAAAATAGAAATTGCCCTTTGAAAGCTCCGCAGGCGTAGGAGAAGGCTGATCTGCGGCACATAAGAGCTTCCGCTTATTGCTGCTTCCTTCCGGACCTGACAAGGTTCACGGCGTCCTATTGCGCAGGACCCAAACCATGCGAGCGGAACCATCAAAAGGCAATTTCATGCTATATGATTATATTATTTTTTGTTTACGTAGTCAACTTATTTATTCTTGAATTCAGCAGGTCTCTTTTCGAGGAATGCAGCCATTCCTTCGACTCTGTCTTCTGAATTGAATGTTATCTGGAACGCTTCGGCTTCGAACTGTACTCCTGTTCTCAGGTCTGTATTCATACCGTTGTTGATTGCTGCGATAGCCATCTTAACAGCGATAGGAGCCTTGGACATGATAGTCTTAGCCATTTCTTCAGCTCTTGCCATCAGGTCATCAGCCGCAACAACTTCATCAACGAGACCGATTTTGAACGCTTCTTCTGCGCCGATGAATTCTGCTGTGAGGATAAGCTTCTTAGCAATGCCTTTTCCAACCAGTCTAGGAAGTCTCTGAGTTCCGCCGTATCCAGGAATGATTCCCAAGTTTACTTCAGGCTGACTAAATTTAGCAGCTTCTGATGCGATTCTGATATCACATGCCATTGCCAGCTCGTTACCGCCACCCAGTGAGAAACCATTGATAGCTGCAATTACAGGCTTGCTCAGGTTTTCAATCTTATCCATAACTGCCTGACCCTGCATTACAAATTCTCTACCCTTGAGACCATCAAGAGCTCCCATATAAGCAATATCAGCTCCACCGATAAATGCTCTGCCTGCTCCTGTTATGATAACAATTTTAACTTCTTCATCTAATTCTATAGCTGTAAACAGATCGTCCAGTTCTGCAACTACTTCCGTATTAAGCGCATTGAGTGCCTTAGGTCTGTTCATAGTCACATAGCCGATACCTTCTTTAGCTTCAAATAATATGTTCTTGTATTCTTTGTATTCCATAACGCACCTCTTTCTTGTAGATATTTGCTATATATTATACATTATTTCTCCAAAATAAACAAGTCGCTATGTTTTCGGTTGGCAAAATGTTGGATGAACTTTAGTTTTGACAACGCGAAACTGCTTTTGTCTGATTTTCAATAAAAAAGAGACCTCAATGAGGTCTCTTTTAATATGCATCTGAGTCGAAATTATTCGATGATTTCAGTTACAACGCCGGATCCAACTGTTCTTCCGCCTTCTCTGATCGCAAATCTCAGTCCTTCTTCGATAGCGATT
>JAZUBM010000095.1:0-8014 GCA_045638485.1 Lentihominibacter sp.
TCTCTTTCAGTGCTTTCCAAAGCTGCTACAATCGAGTTGAGAGCAGGCTGACTTGTCAGTCCCGACATGCTGTTGAATGCACCGTCAATGATATCAACACCCGCATTGGCAGCCATCATCAGTGTAGCTACTCCATTACCGCTTGTGTCATGTGTATGGAGATGGATAGGAATTGAAATTTCATTCTTAAGAGCTTCGATAAGCTTCTTAGCTGCCATAGGCTTGATAAGGCCGGACATATCCTTGATACCCAGGATGTGTGAACCACGTCTTTCCAGTTCCTTAGCCATTCTCACATAGTAGTCAAGGTTATACTTACCTCTGCTTTCATCCAGGATATCTGCTGTGTAGCAGATGCAAGCTTCTGCCAGTTTACCCTGATTGAGAGTTTCATCCAGTGCAACTTCCATACCCTGAATCCAGTTGAGTGAGTCAAAGATTCTAAATACGTCAATTCCTGATGCTGCAGCTTCTTTTACGAATCTTCTAATCACATTATCAGGATAGTTCTTGTATCCAACTGCGTTTGCTCCTCTGATAAGCATCTGGAACATAACATTAGGAATCTTGTTTCTCAGGGTCTGAAGTCTTTCCCATGGTGATTCCTTAAGGAATCTATATGCTGTATCAAATGTAGCTCCGCCCCACATTTCCAGTGAGAACAGGTCTTTGCCGTAAAGCGCAACTGCAGGAGCGATTTTTTCCATATCTACAGTTCTTACTCTTGTCGCCATCAGAGACTGTTGAGCATCTCTCATAGTTGTATCTGTAATCAGAAGCTTCTTCTGATCCTTAACCCAATCAACAACTCCCTTAGGGCCCTTTTCATCCAGGATCTGCTTAGTACCTGTCAGCTTGTTGATTTCTTCAGGTTTGATTCTAGGGAACACAGGAACATTAAACTGTGGCTTTATACCCTTGTTGCCATTTACATACTGTTCTCCGAGGAAGTTGAGAACCTTAACTTCCTTGTCAGTCTTAGCCATGATATTAACAAGTTCAGGGTTGTCTTCGATAAATCCTGTGTCGCAAGTTCCCGCTCTGAAAGTAGGGTGATTAAGAACGTTGAGCAAGAAAGCTCTGTTTGTCTTAACGCCCTTGATTTTCATTTCCTTAACAGCTCTCTTTGCCTTGTTTGTTGCATCAGGGAATGTTCTTGCCCATGTTGTAATCTTAACAAGCAAGCTGTCATAGTATGGTGAAATATATGAATTTGCAAATGCATTGCCCGCATCCAGTCTGATACCGTATCCACCTGCACTTGTGTACTTAGTGATTGTTCCTGTATCAGGTGCAAATCCATTGATAGGGTCTTCTGTAGTTACTCTGCACTGGATAGCATAGCCTCTAGGCTGAATATCATCCTGGCTCTTAATATTGATCTTATATGAATCAAGAGCATATCCCTGTGCGATGAGAATCTGTGACTGAACGATATCCACGCCTGTAGTCATTTCAGTTACAGTATGTTCCACCTGAATTCTAGGGTTCATTTCGATAAAGTAGTGGTTTCCTTCATTGTCAACCAGGAATTCTACTGTTCCGGCACTTCTGTAATCAACTGCCTTCGCAATCTTCAGAGCATCGTTACAAATGTTCTGTCTCTGTTCATCAGTGATGGAAAGAGCAGGTGTAAATTCTACAACCTTCTGATGTCTTCTCTGAATTGAGCAGTCTCTTTCATAAAGATGAACGATGTTTCCGTAGTTATCTCCTAAAATCTGCACTTCAATATGCTTAGGCTTTTCGAGATATTTTTCAATAAAGATATCATCGATACCAAAAGCCTTCTTTGCTTCACTTTTAGCTGATGCGAACTGAGCAGGCATTTCTTCCTTGCTTCTAACAATTCTCATACCTCTTCCGCCGCCACCTGCTGCCGCCTTGAGCATTACAGGATATCCGCAATCTTCAGCAAACTGCAGCGCAACTTCTTCTGAAGGGATAGTTTCTGTCATTCCTGGAATTGTTGGTACGCCTACCTTATTAGCAACGATTTTTGACTTAACCTTATCTCCCAGGTTATCCATCATATCGTAGTCAGGTCCGATGAAAACGATTCCTGCAGCTTCACAAGCCTTAGCGAATTCTACGTTTTCAGCTAAGAATCCATATCCGGGATGGATAGCATCAACGCCCTTTGCCTTTGCCAGTTCGATAATTTCATCGATAGCAAGATAAGCTTCTACAGGCGCTTTACCTCTGCCTACCTGATATGCTTCATCAGCTTTCGTTCTAAATAATGTATTTTTATCCTCTTCTGAGTAAATTGCTACGCTTCTGATTCCAAGCTCTTTACAAGCTCTGAATATTCTAATCGCTATTTCGCCTCGGTTCGCTACAAGCACTCGCTTAAATTTTCTGATTTCCTCCATGTCCGAGTCTCCTTTCATAAAACGTTATTAGCTAATTGTACCATTTTTGTATTATACTTACCACTATTTTTTAATATGCACATCCATTTGAGGATAAGGAATTTCAACATTGTGCTCATCAAATGCAAGTTTAACATTTTCTTCTAAGAAATATTTAACATCCCAGTACTTTTCAGTATCGCACCAAGCCTTTACGTCCAATACTACCGAGCTGTCTCCATGGTTTGATACACCTATTATCGGCTCCGGTTCTCTCATAATATCCGGACAAGCTTCGCATACAGCTGCCAATATTTCCTTAGCCTTGATAATATCGTTGTTATATCCGATTCCAAATGTGCAATCTACACGTCTTCTGTTTTCTTTACTGTGGTTAACAAGAATTGATGTGTTTATTAAGCCATTTGGTATCGTGATTATTTTGTTATCGTATGTCTTTAAAGTTGTAAGGAATAAATCAATTTTCTCGACTTTCCCTGAAACCTCTTCAACATCTATTAAGTCATTCTTGCTAAAAGGTTTAGTCATGATTATCATGATTCCCCCTGCAACATTAGCCAAGCTGTCTTTCAGTGCAAGCGCTATAGCAGCTCCTGCAGCACCCAGAACAGCAATGACCGTACTCATTGGTATACCGAGAATTCCAAGACACATGGTAACAATCACTACTATGCAAATAACTCTCACCATGTTCTTCACAAAAGCATAAACCGATGGATCTGCTTCACTTTTATCAAGAGCCTTCTTGGTAACTTTCATTATGATTTTGATAACCACAATACCAATGAGAATCGTCAGTAGCAGTTTTCCAATCACTATAGACATATTCGCCAATTCTTCAGAGCCCAGCAATGTTTCTAAATAAATATCTAAACTCTTCATTTTTTTCTCCCTTTAATCCCTACTAAATCTATTCTTCAGTCTTAATTTTCTTACCGCTTCTTCTACGTTCAAGTTCCTTCAGCAGTTTCTTACGAAGTCTGATATCATCCGGTACGATTTCAACCAGCTCATCATCATCGATAAACTCCAAAGCTTCTTCCAGCGTGAAAGTTCTTGCAGGTGCCAGCTTGATATTTTCATCACTACCGGCAGCTCTCATGTTCGTTGCCTTTTTTGCTTTGCATGGGTTTACGACCATGTCCTCACTTCTGGCATTCATTCCGATGATCATTCCTTCGTAAACTTTAGTTCCGGGTTCGATGAACATTTGAACTCTTTCACTTATACCAAAAATCGCATACGGAGTTGAAACTCCTTCTTCCTGAGCAATTGCTACACCATTAGTTCTCTGAGGAATTTCTCCCAAGAAGTTATCGAACTTAGCGAAGCGTCTTACCATAGTTCCTTCGCCTCTGGTATCGTTGATGAATTCACTTCTGTATCCGAGAAGACCTCTTGTAGGAACCAGATACTCGAGACGAGTAAATCCATTTTCACTTCTCATTTCCTGCATAAGCCCTTTTCTGATATTGAGCTTTGAAATTACTGAGCCTGAATACTCATCAGGTACTGAAAGCACAACTTCTTCTATTGGCTCTAAAACTTCATTGTTTTCGCCTCTTCTCATGATTACCTCAGGCTTGGAAACCGCCAGTTCATACCCTTCTCTTCTCATATTTTCAATAAGGATAGAAAGGTGCAGTTCTCCTCTTCCCGATACTTTGAAGCTATCTGTGGAGTCTGTTTCTTCAACCTTCAACCCTACGTTTACTTCAAGTTCTTTGTTCAATCTTTCTCTAATATGTCTTGATGTTACGAATTTGCCTACTTTTCCTGCAAAAGGTGATTTGTTGACCATGAAGTACATGGACAGCGTAGGTTCTTCGATGCTTATCATTTCCAGTGGATCCGGTGCTGCCGGGTCACAAATGGTTTCACCAATTGAAATATCGGAGATACCGGATACAACTACTATGTCTCCTGCTTCTGCCTGTTCCACAGCCATACGCTTAAGGCCTCTGTATACGAACACCTGGTTAATCTTTCTCTGTTCTATCTTTCCATCTTCCTTTGCAACTGCCACAGTGGAGCCGGCTTTTACGATGCCCTTGGTAACTCTACCGATACCGAGTCTTCCGATATAGTCATCATATGCCAGAGCAGATATCTGCAGCTGCAGCGGTTCTTCATTAAGATCAGGATATGGATCTGCATGTTTAATGATAGTCTCAAACAGCGGGGTAATATCCAGGCCATTCATACCGCGTGCGCTTTTCTTGATTTTCTTATCTTCTTCACCTATCTGGATGTCATTAACATCTTCAGGATCATATACTACGATTCCCTGTCTTGCGATTCCGTAAAGAATTGGGAAGTCAAGCTGCTCGTCGTTGGCTTCAAGGTCCATGAACAGTTCATATACTTCGTCTACAACTTCTTCAATTCTCGCATCCTTCTTATCAATCTTGTTAATCAGCAAAATTGGATTGATTCCCTGCTCCAGAGACTTCTTAAGAACGAATCTTGTCTGTGGCATCGGACCTTCACTGGAGTCTACCAACAAAATTACTGTATCTACGGTCTTGATAATACGTTCAACTTCTGAAGAAAAGTCAGCATGTCCCGGTGTGTCTACGATATTGATCTTCACATCATCGTGCATAACCGAACAGTTCTTTGAGTAGATTGTGATTCCTCTTTCACGTTCGATATCGTCGCTATCCATTACGCAATCAACAACTGCTTCATTATCTCTGAAAACGCCGCTCTGATTGAGGAACGCATCTACTAGAGTTGATTTACCAGCATCTACATGGGCAATTACTGCAATGTTGATTATCTTCTGTTTATCCACCATTTTTTCTCCTGCTTTCTATATTTTTTCAAGCGTATTCGCTCTTTCATTCACATTATTTGCTACAACTTTATAGTATAAAACAATATAGTCGTTGTGTCAAAAAAGAAAGGAGCATTTTTATGCCAAGCTTATTCCTAAGCCCCTCAACTCAAGAGTTCAATCCTTATGTAAATGGATTGGGCACCGAAGAATACAATATGAATCTCATTGCCGATGCCATGGAACCTTACCTCACTGCATCGGGAATAACTTATACCCGAAACAATCCCGATGAAACAGTTCGTCAATCAATCGCCCAATCCAATGCCGGTAACTACGATTTCCACTTAGCTCTCCACTCCAACGCAGCCCCTGAAAATCTTGTAGGACAATTACAAGGACCTGATATTTATTACTATGCTACCAGTACCGAAGGTCAAAGAGCAGCAGAAATCTTCGAAACAAACCTAAAAGCTATTTACCCTAATCCAAACCTCGTACGCACAGTTCCCAACACATCATTAGCTGAACTTCGTTTAACTCGTGCTCCTTCAAACTTAATAGAGCTTGCTTACCACGACAATCCGGAAGATGCACTTTGGATAGTAAACAATATCGATGAAATTGCCCGAAACTTGGTGCTGTCACTTACGGAGTATTTTGGGATACCTTTTGTAGAACCAAATTAATTGCACAGATATGATTTTTTATGATAATATACTTGCAGAATTGAAAGGTGGTCATTATGGAAAAAATCACTCAAACACTTTGCTCTGCAATGGATAGCGGACAACTGGTTAAAATCATTTTTGCAGGCAAAAGAAAAAAATCATTGGAATATAAAAAAGTCACTCTGCGTCCTGTTACCATCAAAGGTGAATACATGTATCAAGCAGAGTTTCATTACGATAAAAAAGTCACTCATCAGAACATCCCTTACTATGAGGGAATCGATTTCGCATGTGGAATCATTGAAAATGATTTTAAGCAAATCAATATTCTGACCGAGACCGAAGACATACAGATACTGGCTTCAAAACCTGAAAAACCTAAAATCACCAAACAACAAACTCAACGCAAAGCAGGTAATTTGGATCATGATAAAAAGAAACAGTACATCATCGAAGATGGCGTACCTTGTGATTTTCTTATTGAACTGGGCGTTATGTCTTCCGAAGGTAAAGTTTTCAAGAAACATTATTCAAAGTTCAGACAGATAAACAGATATCTTGAAATTGCCGATGACTCATTCGATGCACTTCCCAAAGAAGGCCGCCTGAGAATTATCGACTTCGGTTGTGGTAAAAGCTATCTCACTTTCGCTCTGTACTACTATTTGAAGTTGGTTAGAAACAGAGATGTTGAAATTATCGGCCTTGACCTAAAAGAAGACGTCATTAAATTCTGCAATGAGACTGCCAAGAAGTTAGGATACGATGAGCTCACATTCTTGACAGGTGACATCGCTGATTTCCGCAGCACCGGTGCAGACATGGTAGTTACTCTCCATGCTTGTGATACAGCTACCGACTTTGCTCTCATCAATGCTGTTAAGTGGAACAGCAAAGTCATCTTAAGTGTTCCTTGTTGTCAGCACGAACTGTTCTCACAGATCAAAAGCGATATCAACGAGCCGATGCTTAAGCACGGCATTATCAAAGATAAGTTTACTGAGCTTCTTACCAACAGTTTAAGAGGCCTTAAACTGGAAGCCGCAGGATATGATGTGAATATGATAGAGTTCACTTCTTTGGAACATACTGCTAAGAACGTTATGATAAAAGCCGTGTTACCAAGTAAAGAAAATCCGTCAGCAAAAGAAAAAGCTTCGCAAGAATACGAAGCTCTTAAAAATTTCTATGATGTTAATCCAACAATCGATCTGCTCCGCTAATGCGGGGCAGTTTTTTTACACTCCCATTGCCAGCGGCACCACAAGGGATGTCACTATGCACATGAGAAGACCTACGGCAAATGAATAAACCACTGTATCGTGTCTGCATGATCTTTCCACGATAGGCATGCAAACGTCCATTGCTGCCACACCCGGTATGCCTGTCATTTCCAAGTAACCTATTTTCTTGGCAAGTATAGGTATAAGGACTATTCCTGAAACTTCTCTAATAACGTTGTGCATGAAAGATACCGCAGAAGCAACCATGAATTCACTACCGGCAGAAGCGATTACCGTCGGCGCATATGTATACCATCCGAAGCCTGCACTGATAGCCAGTCCTTCTCTCATGGTGAAACCGAAGAACATTGAAGCTATGGTACCTATAATAAGGCTTCCCACCACTGCCGCAAACGGAAATGCCAGGGCTCTTGCGCCTACAGCTTTGATGCTTGAAATTACGGTGCCCTGCATTCCCAGATCGAAACCTACACAGAACAGCAAGCAACACAAGAATACTGTAAGGCTATGACCTGAGATAACATCAAATTCATCGAGAATCTCAGGCATCATGCCGGCAATGATAAAATATCCTGCAACCATTCCGATTACAACCAGACCCAGAATAATTACTGTGCTCTGAATATCGGATTTGCTCAGCTTTTGTTTTTCCTTAGAATCCGATTCACTTATGCTATCATCATCGTTTCCCTTAAGGTTTCCGAATTTATCCATCTTCATAATCTTTCTTACAATGGTGATAAATACCATGCTACCACCCACTGCAAAGATTGTGATTATGAGAGATTGCAAACCGATGGTTCCAAGATTAGAAGTAACCTGTTCATTAACTCCCATTCTAAGACCCATAATTAAACACAATATATAAACCACAGGCATAAGCAGCTTTTGTACAAATGCCAGCTTGTCCGCATTATGTCTGTTTTTTGCTGCGATGATGTATGC
>JAZUBM010000096.1:0-12117 GCA_045638485.1 Lentihominibacter sp.
ATCATAGAATCGAATCGATACTAAAAAAGAGCCTAACTGTCCGGACTTCTGCCCAGACGGTCGGCTCTACTAAATACATTATACTTCACGTGGTCGATTCCACTTAAATACCGTCAGTCGTATAACATGATTATTTTATCATTTACTCAACTAAAGCACAAGTTGTTTTCTATAGGTTCTTCAAAAAGCTCCTTCTATGTATCGGACACATTCCTTGAGCATGTAATCCTTCGTAATGAGCCTTCGTTCCGTATCCTTTATTCTTAGCAAATGCATATCCCGGATACTGCTCATCATACTCAACCATCATACGGTCTCTGGTCACCTTGGCAATGATTGATGCCGCTGCAATTGCTAAAATATTCGCATCCCCTTTGATGATTGATTCCTGTGGAATATGGATTTCTTCGATTTTCATAGCGTCGAAAAGGATGTAATCGATGTCGGCATCGCACGCTTCCACTGCCTTCCTCATAGCTAACTTAGTTGCCTGCAGGATATTGATCTCATCAATGGTTTTCTCATCAGCCATGCCTATTCCCACAGCTACTGCTCTTTCCATGATGACATCAAAGAGTTCTTCTCTTTTCTTTTCGGATAACTTCTTGGAATCGTCTATTCCCAATACATCGAAGTCTTCCGGAAGTACAACGGCTGCAGTTACAACCGGTCCCGCCAGCGGTCCACGTCCGACTTCGTCAACCCCCGCTATATATTTATACCCCTCAGCTCTCAGCTGATCTTCGCGCACTTTCATGTGCGTCAGTTTCTCACGCTGAAGCTGCAATCTTTCTTCTTTAGTCATTTCAAAATCTCCATTTGGCAGTGCGCCGATTATTCTGCTTCCTCCAGCGTAATGCGACCAATCTTACCGCCTCTGAATTCGTCGAGAACTAGCTTACCGATTCTCTCGTAATCGATTCTCTTGCCCGGCAAAATACATCCACGCTTCATAGCCATGTTTTCCATGTTTTCCAGCGGAGTTTCTGCGATTTCTTCCAGTTTATATCTTTCCTGAAGAAGGTCAGGATAATCCTGAGCAAGAACCCCTATAAGTTCCATACCGAGGGTTGGAACGTCCAAGATTTCGTCTTTAATTGATCCGCAAAAGGCCAGATTCAGGCCTGCCTTAGGATCTTCAAATTTAGGCCAAAGGATTCCCGGTGTGTCGAGAAGTTGCATGTTGTTCTGAAGCTTCAGCCACTGCTTGCCTTTAGTTACACCCGGTCTGTCGCCTGTCTGAGCGCTTTTCTTGCCTGTCATTCTATTGATGAGAGATGATTTACCAACGTTAGGCACGCCAACGATCATCAGTCTGAAAGGCTTCTGCATAACGCGATCTTTGTTTTTTTCTGCATTCATCTTTTCCAGAACTTTGAAGAGGTCTTTTACTCCCGCTCCGCTCATGCAGTTCATGGAAAGCACACGGTTGCCTTCCGCCTTGAATTTTTCTTCCCAAACCTTGCTTCTGTTGCCATCAGCCAAATCGCTCTTGTTGAGAACGATAATACGCGGCTTGGATTTTACCAGTTCATCGATAATAGGGTTTCTGCTGGATACAGGTATTCTGGCATCGATAACTTCGATAACCGCATCTACCATTTTTAAGTTTTCCTGAATCAGTTCCCTAGTCTTCTTCATATGACCGGGATACCAGTTGATGTTCTGCATGATATGCTCCTTCTTATCCCCCAAAAGCGGGGTATTTCGCAATGCGAATTACAAAAATGAATAAAGGGGCCAAATAAGGCCCCCTTTCGTTTACTATTTAACGTCTCTTGACTTGATCTTAGCTGACTTACCAGTTCTCTGTCTCATGTAGTGGAGTCTAGCTCTTCTAACTCTACCACGTCTAACAACTTCGATCTTTTCTACCAGCGGTGAGTGCAGTGGGAATGTCTTTTCCACGCCTACGCCTGAAGCGATTCTTCTAACTGTGAATGTTTCGCCGATTCCGCCGTTCTGTCTCTTTAAAACAAAGCCTTCGAATATCTGGATTCTTTCTCTGTTTCCTTCTTTGATTTTAACGTGTACCTTTACAGTGTCACCAACGTTAAATGCAGGGATATCAGTCTTGATATATTCCTGTACGATTGAGTTTAATACGTTCATTGATATTTCCTCCTTCCCTCCAAGACGTTCGTGCAAACACAGCTCCAGTGCCGTTTACAGAGGACCGCCCGTAAACTCTAAGGCATGCTTTATCACACATGCCTAGTTATTATATATCAAACAATAGCCATATGCAAGCAATTTTTTATCGCTTTTGACATTTATTTTCAATGGTTTCAGCCTATGCTCTAGGATGAGTTTTATCATACACATCCTTGATTCTGTTTTTAGTAACTGACAGATATGCCTGAGTTGCCGTAATGTCTTCGTGACCCATCAGCTCCTGCAAAGATTTCAGGTCTGCTCCGTTCTGAAGCATATGTACAGCAAAAGAGTTTCTCATGATATTAGGCGTCAATCTATGCTCGATACCTGCTTTAGCACCATACTCCTTAAGAACTTTCCAAAGCCCCTGTCTTGTGATTCTGTTGCCATAATAGTTCACAAAGAGTGCCTTTTCTTCAGTATTATCCTTCAGCAAAAGCTTTCTTGCCTCGTATATATATGTTTCCAAAGCTGCACGCGCAGGTCTTCCCAGGGGAACTATACGTGCCTTACTGTTCTGGCCTGCACAAGTGATGAAACCCATTCTCATATTGATATCTTCAATATTGGCTTCAATCAGCTCACTTACTCTTATTCCTGTAGCATAAAGAACTTCGAGAATTGCTCTGTCCCTGATTCCTCTTGTGCTGTCATCAGGTGTGGTCAGAAGCTTGTCCACTTCCTCCAGAGTGAGATATTCCAGTTCTTTTCTTTCAATTTTAGGTGATTTAATATCTGAAGTCGGATTATTTCTTATAAGTCCTGCTTGCATCAAATAATTGAAAAATGCTCTTACGGATGCCAGCTTTCTGTTGACAGTAGCCGCTGACTTCCCGCATATTTTCAAATCATGGAGAAATGCAATGATCTCCGTACTTGAAGTTTCCAAAATATCAGTCATTCCTCTAGTACCTTCGAAAGCGATGAATTCCTGAACATCTCTCTTGTATGCTTCCATTGTATTATTTGACATTCTGCGTTCTTTCTGCAGATATTCCATAAAATCTTTTGTATACATTTACGAACCCTTCCATATACCAAAGACAATAACTTGTTAATTAGTAGCGAAACTAATTATACGCTTCTGCGGCCCGGTTTACAATAATATTTTTTATCAACCGAATAAATTTTCTCCTTCCGCAGTGATGCATAAACCCTGTCCACACAGCATAATCTTTAAAGAACACATAGGGAGGATGACCAATGAAAAAATTGCTGACAATATCGACATTTATCTTCTTAACAGGTCTGTTCGCGGGTCTTTTCTTTAGTTACGGACTTTCAGATGAAAATAAAACTTATTTAGTTGAGCTTCTTGTCTCCGGTCTATCAGGTTCAAAGAGTGGTTTCTTCCGTTCGTTTTTAACATCGTTTGTTACCAATGTGTCTTTAGCCGCCTTTATGATTGCCTCTGTAATTACAAAAAAATTACGCCCGCTTCCACTGATAATGCTTTTATATAAAAGCTTCGCTCTCGGTTTCTCAAGCGGTCTGATCTATGTTGGCCAGGCAATGGGTCGGTCAGAAAACCCATTCCTACTTTCTTTAATAAAAATTTTGCCACAGAACCTATTATTCGTCCCCGGATTCATTCTTCTGGCCACCGTTGCATTTATATATTCCCGTGAGGCTTTGCTCAAAACAAAAAGACCCTCTCGTGAAAAAAAGGATCTTAATAAAATTATCATTGTTTGCTTTGCCGCCATTACTGCCGGATGCCTCATTGAAGCTATAGTTCTAGCTGTTCCTTGGCCATAAGCAGGGAAGCCATTGTCTTCGCATCGATCAGTTTGCCATGGGCCGCCATTTGATATACCTCTTCAAAAGGCATTTCAATTACGTTAAGAGCTTCATCTTCATCCAGCTCTTGTTCTCCCGGAGTCAGACCTGTCATCGCATAAACACTAATCATCTCTTCAGAATAAGCTGCGCTTGTATTTATTTTGCCAAGAAGTTTGATGTTTTCTGCAGAATATCCTGTCTCTTCTCTCAGTTCTCTTGCCGCAACCGCTGCAGGATCTTTTTCACCTTTATCTATTTTGCCAGCCGGAACTTCCAAGACAGCTCTACCCGAAGCATATCTGAACTGCTCTACCATAACAATCTTACCTTCATCTGTGATGGCAACCATAGCAACAGCGCCATTATGCTCGATAATTTCTCTGTAAGCCTCGCCTTTTACGGCTGTAACCTTGTCCCTTCTCACATTGAGAATCGCACCTTCATATATTATTTCACTGCTTATTTTTTTCTCTTCGAAAATCATTTGTTCCTCCGCCAAGAATCACATCTTATGCTTTATTTCTCTTTTCCTCAGCCATCTCTACAGATCTATCCACAGCCGCCTGAAAACCTTCTTTAACCTTATCCATAAATCCATTTTCAAACAGCTTGTTCACGGCTTCGATTGTCGTCCCGTTAGGTGAGCACACATTGATTCTCAGCTGTTCCAGACTTTCCGGACTTTCCAGTACCATCTTGGCTGCACCGATAACCGCCTGAGCGGCGAAAGTGCGTGCTTTTGCAGGATCCATCCCATTGGCTTCAGCAGCCTGCGCCAGCGCCTCGATGTACATATATGTATAAGCCGGGCTGCTACCACTTACTCCGATTACACAGTCTATAAGGCTTTCTTCAACTTCCTCTGCCATACCGATGGACGAGAAAATATTCATAGATTCAGTAAAAACATCCGGGTCTGCGTTGGCATTTCTGCAAACCGCAATCATGGCTTCGCCGACTTTTGCCGGTGTGTTAGGCATGATACGGATAACCTTGGCTTCTGCACCTAAGAATCTTTCAACTACCGCCATGTCTACGCCTGCAGCCATTGATACCACTGTTTTGGTGGCATCATATGCCGGTGCAATTTCTTCCAAAACACCTTCTATCACCTGAGGCTTTACCCCTAAAATAATCATGTCCGCTTCTTTGCAAAGTTCAATACCGCTTTCGCAAAGCTTCAGCTGAGGGATTGTTTCTTTAGTTTTTTGGCAAAGTTCTTTGTTCATATCGAAAGCCATAAGCTGATGACTTTCTGCTTTGCCTGATTCCGCGTATCCTGAAAGGATTGCTCCTCCCATATTTCCAATTCCGATAAATCCTATCTTCATAATTACTTACCTATTGTTCCAAGGAACAGAGTTCCCCTACCATTTCCTTCAAGACTATCTTTTATTATATTTTCCTTTGACCCATTAAGAAGAATCATCGGAATACCAAATTTATTAACCTTAGCCGCTGCTTCAATCTTAGTGGCAATGCCTCCGGTACCAAAGGAGCTCTTTTCTCCAATCGTGATAGTAGATTGCAGTTTTTCTGCGTTTTCCACCAATTCGATAAGCTGAGCATCTTCGTTAGCCTTAGGATCCTTATCAAACACTCCGTCGATATCGCTTAGGATTATGAGAATATCCGCATTCCAAAGGCTTGCTGTGAGAGCCGCCAAAGTATCGTTATCACCAATCTTAATTTCATCTACGCTAACGCTGTCATTCTCATTGATTACAGGGACTACTCCTTCATCTATGAGGGTGAACATAGCGTTTCTGATGTTGAGAGTTCTATGATGGTCTTTAAAGTCATCTCTTGTGAGAAGAATCTGTGCCACGTGTATTCCGTAATCACCGAAATACTCCTTGTATGCCATCATCAGTTCAACTTGTCCGATGGCGCAGAGAGCCTGCTTATAGTTAATGTCTCCTCTTCTGTTCCATTTATTGATTGCGCCTACACCGCAGATTCCTGCTCCTGATGATACAAGAATAACCTGCTTGCCTATAGAGATAAGATCGTTTACCTGCTCTACGATGTTGTGCATTACTTTTTTATTTACTGCTCCGTTTTCGTCTGAAAGTACGTTGCTTCCTATCTTAATTACAATTTTTCTGCTATCATTTATGGTTTCTCTCAATTGTTCCATTTTCCAAGCCTCCTGTAACTAATTAAGTATAACTCACGGCCAAAAAAAATACAAGAGAGGGCCAATGCCCCCTCAGTTATGATACCCGGTCTTTTATAACCGTCTTTTGGACCTATCTAGGTTCTACTATAAGCTTGATTGCAGTTCGTTCTTCTCCCTCGATTTCAATGTCGGTGAATGCAGGAACGGATACTAAATCGATGCCTCCCGGGGCCACAAACCCTCTTGCGATTGCTATAGCTTTTACAGCCTGATTCAATGCTCCTGCACCGATTGCCTGTATCTCTGCTCCTCCTTTTTCACGTAAAACTCCGGCGAGCGCGCCTGCTACTGAATTCGGATTTGACTTTGCTGATACTTTCAAAACTTCCATTTTAATTCCCTCCATGATTATTACAATACTCTTTTGTTACTTTATGGTAACCCCTTTTGTTACTGCAATTATATAGTTGTTATTTTCTAATTTACAGTGGTTTCGCTCGACAAAAAATACCACCTCTCAGCATATAGAATACCCCTTGTTAAAAATTCGACTTTTTACCGCTTTTTACTACAAACGGCTTGCTTTTTCAATTACTTTCACTTATAATCATGGTGTGGTTATCCCCCTGATAACCTCATTAATCTCTAATCCCAATACCCCTTTTAACAAAAGAGACCTTATTAGGTCTCTTTTGTTATACCCTGAAATATGTTACAATTCACCTATGAAAAAGATTATTGAACACTACGATGAAAACATATATAGCAGCAGTACTTTTGATTTCTACTTCGGAGACTTGCGTGTCGGCGTTCTGGATATCGAAACCACAGGCCTTAATCCTGCTCAGAACAAATTCATTCTGGGTGGACTTTTTGACTTGCAAACTAAAACCATGTACCAGTATTTTGCAGAGTCTAGGCAGGAAGAAGAAGCGACGCTGACAGCTTTCCTCGAAGAGGTTTCCAAGCTGGATTTAGTCATTACCTATAACGGCAGACATTTTGACTTGCCTTTCATGCAGAAACGTATGAATAGATATGGCATGACCGGAGCATTACCTTACAATCTGGATCTTTACCTTGTGATAAATGGTCATTCTCCTATTAAGAAGCTGGTTCCGAATCTCAAGCAAAAGACTGTTGAAAATTATATGGGACTTTGGGAAAACCGTACGGACGAAATTTCCGGTGGCGAAAGTGTGGAGCTTTATAACAGATACGAGAATACAGGCAGCAGTGAACTTGAGGAAAAGATTCTTCTCCACAACAGCGATGATGTGCTGCAGCTGTCTCGACTCATCAAGGTTTTAAGTAAGTGCGATGTTCATAAGGCAATGTACCATTTAGGCTTCCCTGTAGCAGGACTTACTGTAGAAAAAATTCGTACAGAAAGCAACAGTTTAGTCGTTACCGGCAAGCAGCGATATGATGCTATTGATTATATAGGATTTTCATTTGATGATTGGCCTTTAGAAAGCAGGTTTGACAGCAGAACAGGTGAATACACTATGAAAATTCCGGTAATTCGCGATTCAGGTCTTTGTCTTGTTGATATCGATGCATCAGGGCTTGAGCGTGCTGAATTCGAAAAATATCCTTCATGTAGCAGTGGTTTTCTGGTGCTGGAGGATCACAACGATCGTAATTTCATGGAAACAAATCATTTCATAAAGGCGTTCTTGAAGGTATTTATGGAGCGTATATAAGAAAGGATAGGGGAAAATGGATTTTATTGATAGTATTAAGAAGGTTAAAGGCGATAGCTATGTGATGGCATCTCTTCCTGAAGAGATTAGAAATGCTACACTTAATGCAGTTGCCATAGCTCTCGAACAAAGCAAAGATATTATTTTTGCTGCCAACGAAAAGGATCTTGCCGATGCAACTTCAAATGGTCTGCCGGCACCTATCGTTAACAGATTAAAGTTTGACAGTCACAAACTTGAAGGTTGTATTGCAGGCATCAAAGATCTTATCAATCTTGAAGATCCGCTTTTTAAGGAACTCCTGAAACGTGAACTGGATGACGAACTGATTCTTACCAAGACTACTTGCCCTATCGGAGTAATAGGTGTCATCTTCGAATCAAGACCGGACGCATTGGTGCAGATAGCTGCACTTTGCATGAAAAGCGGCAACTGTGCTGTCCTCAAGGGCGGAAGCGAAGCGAGGAATACTAACCGCGTACTCTTTGATACAATCTATGCCGCAGCCACAAGTGCGGGCCTTCCTGAAGGTTTCGCTGTTCTGATTGAAGATAGAGCTGAAATCGGGGAACTGCTTAAGTGCCACGACTATGTGGATCTTCTGATTCCACGTGGGTCCAATGAGTTCGTTCAGTATATTATGGATAATTCCAAGATACCTGTTATGGGTCATGCCGACGGCATCTGTCATATCTATGTGGATGGGGCTGCCAATGTGGAAAAAGCAATTCCGATTATTATAGATTCCAAAACTCAGTATGTAGCTGCGTGCAATACTGCCGAAACTTTGCTGGTTCATAAAGATATCGCAGATCTGATAATCCCAATGCTTGCCGATGCTTCGGGTGACAGGATCAGCTATAGGTGTGATGTTCGTTCAATGGGCCTGATTCCATGCGAAGAAGCTACCGAGGAAGATTTTAAAACAGAATATCTCGATTATATTTTATCCATAAAGGTTGTAGACGATATAGATGAAGCTATAGCTCACATCAACCGCTACGGCTCCCATCATACCGACTGCATCATCACCGAAGATAAAGATTCAGCCGATAAGTTTATGGCTCTCGTGGATTCTGCCGGTGTTTACCAGAATTGTTCAACACGTTTCGCAGACGGTTTCAGATATGGCTTCGGTGCCGAAGTTGGAATCAGCACCGGTAAGATTCATGCTCGAGGTCCTGTTGGGCTCGATGGCCTTGTAACTTATAAGTATAAGCTAGTGGGTGAAGGTCATGTGGTAGCTGATTATGCAAACGGCGATGCAACATTCAAGTTTAGAGATATATAGTTTGTTGAATTTACAAAAAACATAAAGGATGAATCTCATCGATTCATCCTTTTTTATTGCTTATGATATATATGCTCTCAACGCTTCTACAGCATTATCAATGTGCACTCCCAATGGTTGTTCTTCCACGCTTACTACATGGATGTGACAACGGTTGATTGGAAGCAGAATTTTATATGTGTGACTGCCGCCGATTGCTGTTGCCATGGCAGGTGTAAGCTCTCCCATCATCGAATTGGCATTGAGTATCCCTATAACGCCCATAACTACATCGACATGTTGCATATTATGGATAATTGCGTTTTCTCCTGTAGCACCTTCATCAGCTCCGGCACGAAGCATCTGGCCTGTTGCAACTGCATTGGTTCCAAGCGCTATTACTTCCAAATCAGGAAATGCTTTTTTTACTTTTTCTACAATGGCTTTGCCGATTCCGCCACCCTGTCCGTCTACTACTGCTACAGTTTTCATATTTTTCTCCTTGCATCTGGTTGTTTACGAGAAACTACCATCCTCTGTTATAATCGGTATAGCAGTCAAGACAGACTGTTTTACCATCCATGAGTCTCATCTTATTTTCAGGTGCCACTTCGCCACAAACCTCACATCTTCGAGATTTTAGCGATTTAGCTCTCACCGGCACTTCAATACGAGGTTTTGTTACATCAAAAACTTCTTCCAAAGGTGCACTTAGCACAAAATCTATATACTCTTGTCCGTGCAAGCCTTCTTTCTTGTCGCGAGCCATCAATCGGAAGCTGTCTCCTGTTCTCCTATCAAAGAAATTAAAGGCGAACTTACCTGTCCCGTGATATATGAGATTTCCTTTACCTAAAGTGCATCCCAAAATATACTGAATACCATCAACTCCACACGCATCGTTCTCAGTAACACACACCACTTCTTCATCAGGTGAACGCTCTATGTCGAATCGTTTCTGCGCTTCCATGGCAGCTCTTACACCTAGGGCAAGGCCACCACATGTATGTCCGTGAAATTTAACAGCATCCTGCCAAAGTTTATTGTCCATAATTACAGCTCCAGTTTGTAATCTCCATCTTTGATTTTACCTGATTTCCTCAGAATTCTATCTATAATAAGCGTAAGAATTGCCGGCAGAACTATATGCAGCAGCAATACTTTCCAAAGAGTATCGAAAGTAAATCCCATATCTGTGAAAGTACCAATCTGTCCTACAAATCCGCATGTTCCCATACCTGCTCCAACTGCGATATTAGTCATCTTAAATACGCATGTGGAAAGAGGCCCAATTATAGCCCCAGCAAGGGTGGCCGGTACAAGAATCCATGGATTTTTTATTATATTTGAAACCTGAAGCATAGAAGTACCAATACCCTGTGCCACAAGTCCACCGACCCCGTTTTCTTTATAACTTGCTACTGCAAAACCAACCATCTGAGCACAGCATCCAACAGTTGCCGCACCTGCTGCCAGACCTGAAAGTCCCAGCATGATACAAATAGCCGCACTTGAAATCGGTGCTGTGAGCGCAAGTCCCACCAGCACGGCGATAACTATACCGAATAGGAACGGCTGCCACTCTGTAGCAGTCATAATAAGTTCTCCCAACTTCATCATCAGCCAGCCGATAGCAGGGCCTGCCAATTTAGCTGCAATTCCTCCGACAATCAGTGTGACTGCAGGAGTTACGATGATATCTATTTTAGTTTCTTTTGAAACAGCTTTACCGAATTCTGTTGCCAGTATTACTGCAATGAAAGCACCTGCAGGACCACCACTGTATTCGATACCGAATCCCATCATGTTGGCACCCATCATCCCTACAACAGCAGTTGTAAACAAAACGAGAGGTGGTGCTTTAAGACCCCATGCCACAGCTATACCTATAGCCGCTCCCATATAAGCCTTGGCCTGACCACCGATTTCAACACAGAATGCTGAAACAGCATTTTCTCCAAATAAGTTGGCCGTCTGTACACCAATAGTATCGAAGATTACTCCGATAAGAAGGGATGCAAACAGACCAAGAGCCATGGCTGACATGGCATCCTGAAGATATCTTTTAGCTGAGATTTCAATATCTTTTCTCTTTAGAAAACTTTGTTTCTCCATTTCAATTTTCCCTCATGTTATTCAATACAACAAAAAACAAAATAGGTGCGGATAAATCCGCACCTATATTATAGTTTGTTTTACCGTCTCAAGCAAGTTTTTTGCCTATGACTTAATTACATGCAAGCCTTCAGAGCGTTTTCGAAGATTTCCAGACCTGCATCCAGCTGAGCGTCAGTTACGCACAGAGGGCAGAGGAATCTGATAACGTTTCCATATGTACCAGCAGCTTCCAGCATCAGACCATTGTTCATAGCTTCCTGAACGATAGCGTTTACGATAGCAGCGTTTGGAGCCTTTGAAGCCTTATCAGTGATGAATTCGATACCCATCATAGCGCCAGTTCCTCTAACGTTACCAACTACTTCGTACTTGTCTACCCATGTATCAAATACTGATCTTACCTTTTCAGCGATATGGAGAGCCTTACCTGGGTAATCGTCTCTTTCCATGATTTCGATAACCTTCAGAGCAGCTGCAGCTGACATAGCATTAGCACCAAATGTACCTCCGATTGTTCCAGGGTGGACCTTATCCATGATTTCAGCTCTTGCAGTTACAGCTGAGATAGGCATACCAGCAGCGATTGACTTAGCAGTTGTCATGATGTCAGGAGCGCAACCAGCTTCTGCGAAGTACTGTGATGCGAACATTCTTCCTGATCTTCCCCAACCAGTCTGTACTTCGTCACAGATCATCAGGATACCGTGTTCGTCACAGATCTTTCTAACAGCCTTAACCCATTCGATTGGTGCCGGAATGAATCCCCCTTCGCCCTGTACAGGTTCGAATACGATAGCAGCAGTTGAATCATATGGAGTAGCATCTACGAATACCTGTTCCAGCTTTTCTACGTAGTACTTGATAGCGTCTTCTTCGTTCATTCCACCTGGAGCTCTGTACAGGTTAGGGAATTCAGCTCTGTAGATACCATCAGGGAAAGGTCCCATGCCTACAGCGTAAGC